>JAZOOC010000047.1:0-6035 GCA_045654825.1 Clostridia bacterium
ATCATTTAAGGGAAGTGCTTTTGTTACTGCAATTGTAGGTCCGAATGAAGTCATTCCATCTACAATACCAGATTCACTCCAATCAAATGTTGTACCATAAACATTAATTGTTATTTCTTTCGGCATTGTATCTTTGGAAACATTTGCTACTGTATAGCCTATATAACCGGTAATATCTAATGTTACCTTGCTGTTTACATCTATATCGGGCAGCTTTGTTAAATCAATCTTTGTGTATGCTCTTCTTAAAGTAGCATCACCGGTTGTTTTGTTATAGATATTTGTAAACATAGTTTTTGAATCTGTCGGATCCTGCCAGTTAAGATATCTGCTTGTTGCATCCTCAACTATTGCTGCTGTGGCATCGATTTCATCAGATAACTTCGCTCTTATTAATTTAACTTTGTAAACCTTAGAGGTAACACCTGCATTTTCAACAGTAATTGTTGCAACATAACCATTTTCCTTTGTTGCCTGTTCACAAGTTACTTTAGCAAATTCGTCGTATGCATCTGCTGTAACTTCAGGAACAGATGTTCCATCCGGATAACTTACACTATATTCATAAGTATCACTTTCAAAGTCAGCAATGCTTTCGCCATTGATTTTGATAGAAGTTAAATCTGTATATTTTGTATCATATTTGTAGTAAGAAACTGAAGGTCTTATTGATGTGTCGCTATTATCCTTTGTTCCCATACGGAATGTAAGATCATTTCTGTCAGGATGCCCTGAACCGCCATTATCTAAATTCTGTCTTTCGGAGTTATCAGCAAAGAGAATAATTGTAACTTTATCCTTCTTATTATCTTTTGCCTTTTTAATAATAGAAGAAATATCTACAGATTTCTTTTCCCAACCATTTCCTCCGCTTGTATTCGGAGCTTCAACTGTAAAGCTGTCAAGTTTTTCAAGCGCGAGAATCTGATTGATATCAAACAATACAGATGACTGTGTTGTATCAATAGAAGCTTCGTCCCATTCTTTATCATAAGTTCCGTAAGCATTTACTGTAAATTCTTTAAGATTTTCATCAGTATATCCGTTAAATACTGTATTTCCTACTACATTAAGATTAACTGCTTTTGTTAAATCAGCATCTACAAATTTAGTTACATCTATCTGAACATATGCTCTCCATAATGCAGCATTTCCGCCATTATGATATCCGGCACCGTTATATATATTTGTTGCCATAAATCTTCCGGAATTTTCAACTGATGCGTTCGCTGATGGATAATAGTTTGGAGTCCATGTATTTGGTCTTGAATGTGCATCATCAGTTATAGCATCATTAAGTGTTACCATCTCGGATGATTTGTTAATACTGAATTTAACTGTATATACTTTTGCTTCCATTCCTTTATTTGATACAGTAATTGTTGCAACATAGCCGTTGTCTGCTTTAGCCTGTTTAATATCTACTGTTGCTTTTGCATCGTATGCTCTTGCTGTAACTTCAGGAATAGCTGCACCATCATTAAAGCTTGCAGAATATTCAAATTTATCAGCAGCAAAATCTTCGATTGCTTCACCATTAATTTCTATCGAAGCCAAATCTGTATATTTTGATTCATACTGATAATATTTAATTTCCGGCTTTCTTGTTATATCCTCTTTTGTGAAAATATTATACAGTATTTTGTCTTTTCCTTCTGTTATTGAAGCACGGGAAGTGTTATCAGCCATGAATATTATAGTTATTTTGTTTTCTCCTGCTTCTATAGCCTCTTTAACAGCTTTTGTTATATTAATAGTTTTTCTTGTCTGTGTCCATGAAGACGGAATTTCAGCGGGAACTTCAACAGTAAAGCTATCACTTCTGGTAAGAGCTTTTGTCTGTGACAATGTTGGACCGAATGAATAATCACTTGCATAATCAGTTGCAATCTGTTTTTCATTCCAGTCAAATTTTGAACCGGGAACACTATATACATTAATTGTGATATTAGACGGCTTGGTGCTGCTAACATCCCCTGCACTATAGCTTACAAATCCGGTTATATTCATATACACATTTTTGGTTAAATCTATATTTTTGAATTTTGTTAAGTCTATCTGTGCATAAGCTCTCTGAAGAGCACCTTCACTGCTGTCTGTTGCATTATTCTGTATATTTGTATACATACTTGTAGCTGTTTCTGCATTCTGCCAGTTGAGATATCTTGAAGTAGCATCCGCAAGAATTGCGTCTGTAAGAGTTGCTTCTTCGGAAGGAAGATTTGCCATAAATGTTATTGTATAGGTTTTTGTTCTTATATTCTGTTCGTCATATACTTTGATTGTTGCTGTTTTATTATCGCTGTTTGCCTGAGTTATAAGAACTCTTGATTCTTCGTTTGTTGCCTTAGCTTTTACAGCGGGAATTGCATCTCCGTCTAAATAAGGAACAACATATTCAAATGTTTTTGCATCGAAGTCAGCTATTTTTTCATCGCCAACCATGATATATTCAAGCTCTGTATATTCATCAGTATATCTGTAGAAAGAAACTGTTGGTTTGTATTTTTGATGCCAAGATATTGTTGTATCTTTAGTAAAGAACTGAAATTTTACTTCGTCATTATTTATAATTGTATCTAATTTTTCATCAAGTTCATAGTCATACTGTTCTCTTGGTGAATTATCTGCACAAAGAATAATTGTAGCTTTTGTTTTTCCTGCTTTTATTGCAGCATCAACTATTTTTGCAACATCTATTTTTTCTTCATACCAATCATTCTGGATAGTTATTGCGGTTTCTGCTGTGTTTTCCGGAACTGCAACTTCAAAAGAATCAATTACAGGCATAGCCTTGATTTCAGAAAGTGTAGGACCTATAAATTTTGTATCAGACACAACTTTATCATCTACATATTCATAATCGAAATCAGCTTCAACCGTTTCATCATAATCATATGTTCCGTAAGCATTAACTGTAAAGCTCTCGGGCATATCGTTTGTCATATCGCCTGACCAGTAGGTCGCATGGCCCCAAACGCTTAATTCAACAGGTTTGGAGGTATCAACACCCTCCATTTTAGTTAAATCGAGCTGAATTAAAGCTCTGTTTAAAATTTCGTTTCCTGTTTCGTCATTAACTCCGTTATGAATGCTTACCTGCATATATGTTCCAGAGGTTTTAGTGTCTTCTTGTTCATCCGGAAGATTATTTTCATTAGTTGGAAGATACCAGTCTAAATGATAATCAGGATCTGAGTTCGCATCGGCAGAGATATATTCTGTTGATGCTGTAACTGCTTCGGAATTCATTTTTTCATAAAGTATTGTTTTTAAAACACCATAGGGTTCGCCGAAAAGGTCAACACCGCCTACTGTTACATAAGGTGTAACAATATAGAAATCGGTTAATTTGTTTTCGGGATCGGAAATACCGATTGCATACTGCTTATCGGTCTTTGCTTTTTCGAGGTTTTCAACAGCGAATTTATCATCACCGATTTTGACACCCATTTCTGTTACATCGCCGTCAATTTCGCCGTCCTGTTCTACGAAAGTATAGATATATTCGCCATCTTTATAATCTAAACTTTCTATTTTTGCATCACCCTTATAAATACGGGTAATTGATAGGGGTATGCCTGCTGCAAAGCTTGTTAACGAGAAGCTTAATAGCAGACAAAAGGTAATCGCCAGAGTAAAAATTCTTTTCATTAAGTTTTCCTCCTTAAATTTAATTATATTTATAGTAAGTAACACTTGGTTGCTTATATGATGTTGCATTATCCTTTGTTCCCATAGTAAAGATTAGCTCGTCTTCTCCTGTTGCCGAAACGGGATAATCAACTCGGTCTGTATTATCCGCAAAAAGTATAAGAGTTATTTTATCTTGGCAAAGAGCTATTGCTCTTTTAACAAAATCGCTTATATTTATTGAATAGCTTGCATCTGCTGTTGCAGTTCTTAACACCTCAAATTCTCCCACTTTTTTCATTGAAAGAATTTCTGAAATTGAGGGACCGACCGATTTTTGCTTTTCTTTATAAAGCTCTTCATCCCATAAAAGATCATAATCTCCGTATACATTAATTGTCATTTTATCAGGAGTGTTTTCGGTAATATTTCCCACAACGCATTTTCCGTTAACCTTAAGAATAACCTCTTTTGTTAAGTCGATATCCGAAAGCTTTGTTAAGTCTATCTGAATCAATCCTCTTTTTAAAAAGTTATTACTTTCGTCAGTTAACTTTCTTCCGTTTGCAATATTTGTATTCATATATTTACCGGTAGAGGTATAGTCATCCTCATAATAAGCAGTGTTTGATGCGGTATCTGCCGATATTGCATCCTTAACAGTAACCTTAGCAGAACTTTTTTCTTTAACAAATTTTATTTTATATTTTCTTTTTAATAGATTGTTCTTATCTGTTACAGTTATAACAGCTGTTTTATTAATCGAATCTGCAGAAGTTATTACAACTGTTGCCAAAGAGTCTTTTGGTTCTGCGGTAACAACCGGAAAATGATCAGAAGTATAATAAACAGTATAGTTTAAAGTATCTTCGCCAAATCCTTCAAGTGCAACTCCGTCTATGCTTATGCTCTTAAGCTGATTTTTCGGAGGGACTCTTTTTTGATATGTTACTTTAGGTCTTGTTGATTCAGTTGTATGTTCTTTGGTTGCCATTCTGAAAATAAGCTCATCACGGTTATTTGAGCTTTGCTTATAAAGTGCTTTAAGAAGTTCACTGTCTCTGCCTGTATTATCCGCGCAAAGAACAACCGTTATTGCATCCTTAATACCGTTTTTCTTTGCCCTTGCTATAACATCCTTAATGCTGATTGTTTTTTCAAGCCATGGACCTGCTGTTGTCTCGCTTTTTTCAACAGTAAAGCTTGCGAAGGGAGTTTTTGCAACAACATCATTCATATTGGGCTTGATAGCATATGTGTCGCCTTTACCGTTAAGTGTTGCTTTATATTCCTCCCACTCTTCGGTTACCGATTCCTCAGTCCATTCAAGACCTGTGAAATCATATACATTAACAGTAAATTCTTTGGGACAATAATCTGTAATCTGACTTGCTGTATAGGTACACTGACCTGCGACAGTCAGGGATATATCTTCATATGCTCTTAAATCGTCGGGAAATTCGGATATATCAACCTTAATCATAGACCGTTTTAATGTTCCGTCATAGGAATTGGTCATTGATGCTGAATTATACAGGTTAACCTGCATAAACGAACCTGATGGTGCATAGTCTTCTTTCCACTGTCCCGGTCTTGAGTTGACATCTGCGAGTATGCCGTTTTCAAGAGTAAATGTTTCTGTGCTATCCGCCATTATCTCAAAACGGTCATAGCGGTTTACAAATTTTTCTGAATCCGCATAGAGTGTTTTTAAGGTTCCGCCGTTATCGTATATAATATATGGGGTTACATACATTGTATAATCAAGTCTATGGAAATAGTCTTTTAAATGAATTCCGAAATTGCCGGTTCTCTTCTGATTTTCAAGCTTATCGCCCTTAAAGATACGAACATCTTCTCCCCCGTAGATTCCGTTAGGAAGAGGTGAATATAACATTCCGTATTCATATACATTAAGCTCTGTATAGTTTTCGATATTCCCGAAGAGTCCAAGCTCGTAGCCGCTGTTGCTTATATAAGCATTATCAATTGCGGTTATATAGGGTGCGGATACGGGTTTTCCCTCTGAAAATTCTGTTATTTTTGAAATATCATTTGTATTGACTTTAATATTTAAAAATTCAGCCAAAAGATAGAGCGGAGCCATAACAACACCATTTTTAAGCTCGGGTGTATGGGTTACGGTATATAAATTCCCGTTTTTTATAACCTTATTTGAATTTGCAACAAATTCAATTGTTGTATTATTATAGGTTATCTCAACCGAGTTTTCTTTTTCGGTGATTTCCGCATCTTTTCTTAAAAGCTTTGCACCGTCTTTAACCGGAATATATATTTCATTATTTTTATAATAAGCATTTTCGTTAAAGTCGAAATAATATCCGTTTCTTTTAAGAGTTGGTATATCATTTTCGTATTCCTTTATATTAGAAAGTACATTA
>JAZOOC010000048.1:0-2180 GCA_045654825.1 Clostridia bacterium
ATGGCAAAAATTTACGAAAATATTTCCGAACTCATAGGCTCAACACCACTTTTAAGACTTAAGGGACTTGAAGAAAAAGAGAAAATATCTGCAAATATTTTAGCAAAGCTTGAATGTTTTAACCCTGCGGGAAGTATTAAAGACAGAGTGGCGTTTTTTATGCTTTCCGAAGCCGAAAAAAGAGGCGAAATAAATAAAGATACCGTAATTATCGAGCCAACAAGCGGAAATACAGGGATAGGTCTTGCTTCTGCGGCGGCATCCAAAGGAATGCAGGCAGTTTTTGTAATGCCCGATTCAATGAGCAGAGAAAGAATTGAGCTTTTAAAGGCTTACGGGGCTAAAGTGGTTTTAACTCCCGGCGCAGAGGGAATGCAGGGGGCAGTTAATAAAGCAAATGAAATTAAAAAAGAAAATAAAAACAGCTTCATTCCGGGTCAGTTTGTAAACCCGGACAATCCGAAGGCTCACATAAATTCTACAGGCGCGGAAATATATAATGCGCTCGACGGTAAAGTGGATATTTTAGTCTGTGGTATAGGTACGGGCGGAACAATAACCGGATGCGGAAAATATTTAAAAGAGAAAAACAAAAACATAAAAATCGTTGGTGTTGAACCCTTCGATTCTCCGCTTATTTCAGAGGGAAAATCCGGGCCGCATAAAATTCAGGGAATAGGTGCGAATTTTATTCCCGAAATATTAGACCTTGAAATAGTTGATGAAATAATAAAAGCAGATACCGAAAATTCCTATAATGCGGCAAAACAAATGGCAGTTTTAGAGGGGATTTTAGTGGGTGTAAGCTCGGGAGCGGCGTTATATGCGGCAACCATATTGTCGCAAAGAGAAGAAAATAAAGATAAAAATATAGTTGTTATTATGCCGGATTCGGGCGAAAGATATATGTCTGTGGGGTTATTTGAATGATGAAAAAAATAATATCTCATTTAAAAACAATTACCGCACACAGACACGCGGTAATAAAGCATTGTTTTAAAGCGGGCATCTTGTTTCAGGGGCTAATGCACGATATGTCCAAATATACACCTACCGAGCTTAAAGAGGGCTTTAAATATTTTCAGGGCACAAGAAGTCCTAACGAAGCGGCAAGAGAAAATAAAGGATACTCGGAAGCCTGGATGCACCATAAGGGAAGAAATAAGCATCATTTTGAATACTGGACGGATTATAATCCAAAAACAAAGCTTATGACTCCTGTAATAATGCCGCGCAAATATGTTGCAGAAATGTTTTGTGATAGGGTAGCGGCAAGTAAAATTTATAAGAAAGAAGATTACTTTGACGGTTATCCGCTTATTTATTTTGAAAAAGGTAAGCAAACAAGAGCAATACACGAAAAAACTTCGGCTGAGATTGAATATCTTCTTAAAATGCTTTCCGAAAAAGGTGAAAAAGAAACATTTTCGTATATAAAAAATCAATATCTTAAAAGCAAAAATTAAAAAACTTCATAATATATAGTGAACAAAGCTTTGTTCACTAATATAAAATGGAGTTGAAAATATATGAACGAATGTCGTATGGTGGAATTTTGCCCCTGTAAGATAATCGGTATAATCATAAGCGCAATTCTGGGCATAGCTGCAGGTGCGCTTTTCTTTAACGGAATTATTACCGTAATTCCTTTTGTTTTATGGTTTTTTATAATTTTTGCCGCAATCGCACTTGCGTTTTTTGTAATAGCTTCGCTTGCGTTTTGCTTAAATTATTGTGAAGATACAGTAATTTGTTTTTGCAGAAATCTCGGACTTCTTTTAACAGGAAGCATTGGAACAATAGTATTAGGAATATTCCTTCTTCTTTTCCCGATAGCTGTAACTTTACTTGTAAGCTTTTTAATCGGATTATTAGTGTTCTTTTTCGGCCTTCTCATAACAGGAATAATCTGTTATCTGTTATGTATCTGCGATAACATTTGTCCCGATAACCAGACAGGCGGAGCATCAAACAATAACAATAATAACTGCTGTTGCTGTTGCTATCCCTGTAACTGCGATACAATCAGTCAGGAGAATACAAACAGCTGCAAATTAAAATGTTAAGTTAATAAATAATATCATTATCAAAGCTTTTTCTGTATTTTAACGGAGTATACCCTGTAATTTTGGAAAAAAGCTTAATAAAATAAGAATAATCGTTATATCCGCATTTATAGG
>JAZOOC010000049.1:0-1899 GCA_045654825.1 Clostridia bacterium
CGACAGAGCCATAAAAGAATACGGATATAAGCCCGAACCGATATTTCACGGTTCGGGTAATTTATTTATGGGAATTGAACTTGAAATCGATGACGGCGGTGAATCTAATGATAGCGCTGATAAGATTATAAGTATAGGCAACCGGAGTGATGAACATATCTATTGCAAACATGACGGAAGCTTAGATGACGGATTCGAAATTGTATCTCATCCTATGACATTGGAGTATCACACAAATAATATGCCGTGGGAGGAGATAATGGAAAAGGCTAAACATATGGGATACAACTCTCACATAGCAGGAACCTGCGGATTGCATATACATGTCAACCGTGATGCATTCGGAGAAACAAATGAAGAACAGGAAGCAGCTATAGCAAGAATAGTATATTTCGTTGAAAAGCACTGGAATGAGCTTCTTAAGTTTTCAAGAAGAACCGAAGATGAAATGAGAAGATGGGCTTCAAGATACGGTATATCTCACAATACAGAAGATACATATAAGAAGGCAAAGGATAAAAGAATGGGAAGATATGTAGCCATAAATTTAACTAATTATGATACCGTAGAGTTTCGTATGTTCCGTGGAACTCTCAGATATTCAACATTTGTTGCAACTTTGCAGCTTGTTTCAAAAATCTGCGAATTAGCAAAGTTTCTTACCGATGAAGAACTTGAAAGACTATCCTGGAGTGATATCATGCTTAACCTTGATAAGAACAAATATCCCGAACTTATCAATTATCTTAAAACAAAAAGACTATATGTAAATGAGGAGGTATAAGCTATGTGCGGATTATTCGGATACTCATGCTATGGAGTTCCGCCCAAAGGAATTTCAGAGCTTACAAAATCAATGGCAGAGCAAGCAGCTATACGCGGAACAGATGCAACAGGTATAGCATTTGTAAAGGCAGGACAGGTAAATATCTTCAAACAACCGAAATCTGCTTTTAAAGCTGATTTAAAACATCCTGACAATGTACAGGCATTAATAGGTCATACAAGACATTCAACGCAAGGGAGTGAAAAGAAAAACCATAACAATCATCCCTTTTTTGGTAGATGTAAAAACGCGAGATTTGCTTTTGCTCATAACGGAGTATTAATGAATGATGATATTCTTCAGATGAGATACAATTTCCCTAAAACAAAGATTGAGACGGATTCCTATGTGGGAGTGCAACTCCTCGAATACAAAAAGAAGCTTGATTTCAGCAGTATTAAATTTATGGCAGAAGAGGTTGAAGGGAGCTTTTCTTTTTCAATACTTGACGACAGAAATAACCTCTATCTTGTGAAAGGAGATAGTCCTCTATCTGTTATACATTTTCCCGAATTAAAACTCTATACATACGCAAGTACAGATGAAATCCTATACAGAGCGCTTATAGACTCACCTCTATTTGAAGCACTCAAAGAGAAAAAATATGAAACCATTCCCATAGAAGAAGGGCAGATACTTAAAATATCCTCATCGGGACTGCTTGAATACAAAACCTTTGACTACTTCTATTGCTACGGTAGAAGATGGTGGGAGTATGGGTTTGAAACAAAAAAAGAAGAAAACGAATACATAAGAGACTTGAAATCAGTTGCCGCATATCAGGGATACGAACCCGAAACAATAGACGAATTACTTGGAAGCGGTTTTTGTCTTGAAGAGATAGAAGATTTTATATATGGTATGGAGGTGTAGCAGATAAAATGAAGTATGCCAAATTTATCTTAATGGCGGTGATAGAGGTGCTTGTGGATATCTATATGAAAAGCAAAGGTAATAGCGGAGATTCGAGTTAGTAACGATATCCTTAAAGGTGTACCTTTAGGGATAGATAAAAATTGTTGATTTTATATACTGATTTATGTCCTTAAAGGTTACAAACCGATTTCGGGATA
>JAZOOC010000050.1:0-6127 GCA_045654825.1 Clostridia bacterium
AGCTTGTTGCATATTGCAAAGTTCGCGGGTTTGAAGTTATTCCGGAAGTGCCTACGCTATCGCACTGTGATTATATTGTCAGATCACACCGTGAGGTTAACGAGAGATGCGAGGATATGTATCCCGATACATACTGTCCGTCAAATCCTAAAACATATGAGCTTGTTTTCGATATCCTTGATGAAATTTGCGATGTGTTCAGACCGCGATATATCAACATCGGGCATGACGAGCTGTATACGCTCGGTAAATGCCCGATGTGTAAAGGCAAAAATCCCGTTGATCTCTATGTCGGAGATATTGTTAAAATTTCAGATTATCTGATTTTGTTAACACCTTAATTCCTGATTGTTCAAAAAAGCATTTCTTCCAGTTTTTTAATTTCCGCTTCCCCAGGCTCTTCAAACTTATTAAAAGGAAAAGGAATTTTAAGATTTTCATATTTAACCTTGCAGATCTTTTTAAACGGAAGCAACTCTGTTTTATCGATACAAGGATTATTTTTAATTATTTCTTTAAGCTTTGATATATTCTTTTCGTTATCATTAAGAGTCGGTATTATAACCTGTCTTAAAGTTACGGGAATTTTCATTTCATTAAGCAAGGAAAGAAATTCAAGCGGTTTATCCATACTGCATCCGACATATTCTCTATACATTTCATCATTTGTATATTTAATATCTAAAAGCACTCTGTCTGTATACAAAAGAAGCTCTTTTACTTCATCAGTTAAAATACTCCCCGATGTATCAAGACAGGTATTGATATTTCTTTTTTTTGCTTCCTTGAAAAGTTCTTTGGAAAACTCCGCCTGCAAAAGCGGTTCTCCGCCTGAAAGGGTTATCCCCCCCTCGCCTTTGAAATACTCACGATATCTTTCAGCTTTATCTATAATTTCTTCATGAGAATAAACTTTGCCCTCGTTCATATTCCAAGTGTCCGGATTGTGACAGCATCCGCACCTTAAATTACACCCTTGCATAAACACAACAAAGCGTATTCCGGGCCCGTCTACCGTACCGAGCGACTGGATGGAATTAACATAACCATTCATTTACATAACCTCATGGAATGTTCTCTGAATAACTTCTCTTTGCTGTTCTCTTGAAAGCTTTGCAAAATTAACCGCATATCCGGAAACTCTGATTGTTAAGTTAGGATAAGCTTCGGGATCTTCATATGCTTTTAAAAGTGTTTCTCTGTTTAATACATTAACATTTATATGATGTGCTTTCTTTTTGAAATAACCATCAAGAATATTAACTAAATTTTCAGTTCTTTCCTCACGGCTTTTTCCAAGTGCGGCGGGAGCTATAGAGAATGTATTGGAAATACCGTCACGGCAATCATCATAGCTTAATTTTGCAACAGAGTTAAGAGATGCAAGTGCTCCGTTTTCTTCTCTGTTGTGCATCGGATTTGCACCTGGCGCAAATGGTGCTCCGGCTTTTCTGCCGTCGGGAGTTGCACCTGTATTTTTGCCATACATAACATTCGATGTTATTGTTAAAACCGAAAGTGTATGCTCTGCATTTCTGTATGTCGGAGTCTTTCTTAACTCACAGATAACCTTATGGGTTATATCCTTTGCTATCAAATCAACTCTGTCGTCATCATTTCCGAATTTAGGAAATTCGCCTTTGGTTTCAAAATCGACAATAAATCCGTTTTCGTCTTTTTGAGGAATTACATTTGCGTATCTGAACGCACTTAAGGAATCCGCAACAACAGAAAGTCCCGCAACGCCAAACGCCATAAATCTGTGAACATCTGTATCGTGGAGTGCCATCTGTGTTTTTTCATAGGCATATTTATCATGCATATAATGAATTATATTCATTGTGTTAACATAAAGCTTTGAAAGCCATTCGATATATATATCATATCTTTCTCGTACTGCTTCATATGAAAGGTCGGTAAGAACAGGCATCTGCGGCCCGATATGTATATTGCTTGTTGCGTCATATCCGCCGTTTATAGCTATAAGAAGAAGCTTTGCGAGGTTGCATCTTGCACCGAAAAACTGCATCTGTTTTCCAATTTTCATAGCTGATACACAACATGCTATTGCGTAATCATCGCCATATATGGGACGCATAATATCATCATTTTCATATTGTATTGAGTCGGTATCTTCCGAAACCTTTGCACAGAATTTCTTAAAGCCGTCCGGCAGATTTTCTGACCATAAAACAGTAAGATTCGGCTCCGGCGATGAACCAAGAGTATATAAAGTATTAAGTATACGGAAGCTTGATTTTGTTACAAGAGTTCTTCCATCCTCTCCCATACCGCCTACGCTTTCGGTTATCCACATCGGGTCCCCGCCGAAAAGTTCGTTATATTCAGGAGTTCTTAAGTGACGCGCTATTCTTAATTTGATTACAAAATCATCGATAAGTTCCTGTGCCTTTTCTTCGGTAAGCACTCCGTTTTTAATATCTCTTTCAATATATATATCAAAGAATGTGCTTACTCTGCCAAGCGACATTGCCGCTCCGTTCTGCTCTTTTATTGCTCCAAGATATGCAAAATAGGTCCATTGAATTGCCTCTTTGGTATCTTTTGCCGGCTTAGAAATATCAAAACCATACATAGCCGCCATTTCTTTCATAAACCCGAGAAATGCAATCTGCTGATAAAGCTCCTCATCAAGACGGATTGTATCCGCATTAAAATCAGTTGCGGAAAGATTAGCCTTATCTTTTTTCTTCTCCTCTATAAGCTTATCAACACCATATAAAGCAACACGGCGATAATCACCTATAATTCTTCCTCTGCCGTAAGCATCGGGAAGTCCTGTTATAACATGGCATTTTCTTGCCGCACGCATTTCGTCTGTATACGCTCTGAAAACACCGTCGTTATGTGTTGTGCGGAATTTAAATTCCTCCTGAACTTTATCGCTCAACTGATAACCGTATGCCTCACACGCCTGCTTTGCCATTCTCATTCCCCCGAAAGGATTAACTCCTCTTCTAAGGGGACGGTTAGTCTGCATTCCTACTATAAGCTCATTATCTTTATCAATATATCCGGGAGAATAGCTGGTAAGAGATGATACCGTTGCAGTATCTATATCCAGAACTCCGCCAAACTGTCTTTCAAGCTTAAATAAGGATTCAACCTTTTTCATAATTTCAGCGGTTCTTTCGGTAGCCTTAGAAAGAAAGCTTTCATCACCGTTATATTCTTTATAGTTTTTCTGTATAAAATCGCGAACATTTATTTCGTCCTGCCATTTTCCGCTTTCAAATCCAATCCAGTTTTCGTGAGTCATAATAATTCTCCTTTACATAAAATACTACAAAAAAGGGCAAATCAGAACTAACTGATTTGCCCAGACGGTCGGCTTATATTTTTACACTCCCTTGCGGTACTCCGCAAATCCGTCAGTCATGTAAAATCATTCATATTTTATATCACTTTTTAATTTTTGTCAAGATACTCTTTTAATTTTTCAAATGTATGCTGGCTTATATCGTGTTCGATTTTGCAGCTGTCTTCATAAGCTACATCTTTATCTACTCCGATAGCAATGAGAACTTTTGCAATTACTTCATGTCGTTCATAAACCTTATTTGCCACTTCTCTTCCCTTATCGGTCAAAGAAATTTTTCCATCTTTATCTATTGTTATATATCCGTCTTCCCTGAATCTTTTCATTGCAACAGATACACTGGGTTTTGAAAATCCGAGCTCGTTTGCAACATCTATACTTCTTGCGTAGCCGTTTTTATTATTCAATATTAAAATTGTTTCAAGATAGTTTTCCGCAGACTCTTTAATAAGCATATTAATTACCTCTGTTTTTGTTATGTTAGTATTGTATCACAAACAAAAAAATTTGTCAAAAAATTCTTGACATTACAAGTTAGTTATGCTAAACTAACTACGATTTAGAATTATGAGGTTATTATTATGACTCTTATTGAAGGATACGAAGAACAGGAATATACAATAAAGGAAATATAAACCGATGATGAGGAGCTTAACAGCTTTCTTTTCTCACTCGGTTGCTACAGCGGAGAAACAATAAGTATAATTTCAAAATTAAAAAGCAGCCTTATTGTTTCAATCAAAGATGCAAGATATAATATAGATAAAGAGCTTGCGTCCTGTATAATTATTTAACCATTCGGGAGTCTACCTCCCGTTTATATATACGCAAAAGTTAGTCGCAACTAACCAAAAGGAGAAAATTTATGAGAATTGCTTTGACGGGTAATCCCAACAGCGGTAAAACCACAATGTATAATGCTCTTACAGGTAAAAATGAAAGGGTTGGAAACTGGGCGGGTGTTACTGTTGATAAAATAGAAAGCACAGTTAAGAAAAAGTTCCGCAAAGGTAAAGAAGAGATCATTATCGTTGATCTTCCGGGTGCATATTCAATGTCCCCTTTTACTTCGGAAGAAAACATCACAAGTGAATATATTAATAAGGAAAAACCCGATGTTATAATTAATATTGTTGATGCAACAAATTTAAGCAGAAGTCTGTTTTTCACAACTCAGATTCTTGAACTTGGAATCCCTGTGGTTGTTGCACTCAACAAAAGTGATCTCAATTCAAAAAAATCGAATAAAATAAATACTGCTTTATTATCTGAAAAACTTGGTTGTCCTGTTATTGAAACCGTATCTGCCGATTCAAAAAACAAAGGATTGTCCGAAGTTATAAAAACAGCAGTTTCTTTGAAAGGCAAAAAACATATTGCACCATATACCGTTTCTTACGACATTAAGACAAAAGAAGAGGCAGAGGCTGCAGACAGAGAGCGCTTTGCATTCGTAAATTGCATTGTAACTTCAGTTGAAAAAAGAAAAACTCTTACCAAAAACAAAAATTCACAGGATAAATTTGATGCTGTCATCACAAACAAATGGCTGGGAATTCCCGTTTTTGCTTTGGTTATGTGGTTTGTTTTCTTTGTATCTCAGGCATGGCTCGGACCGATTATTTCGGACTGGCTTGTGGGAATAATCGAAACATTCGGTAGTTTTATAGACAAACTTACCGCAAACTTAAAAAGCGAATTTTTAAAAACGGTTATTTCAAGTGCGATTGTTGACGGAGTAGGCGCTGTTGTAAGCTTTCTTCCGCTCGTTATGGTTATGTATTTTTTAATTGCACTTCTCGAAGACTGCGGATATATGGCTCGTGCCACAATCGTGCTCGACCCCATTTTCAAGAAGGTAGGATTATCAGGAAAATCGGTTATTCCATTCGTTATAGGAACAGGCTGTGCAGTTCCGGGAGTTATGGCTTGCCGTACAATAAAAAACGAAAGGGAAAGAAAAGCAACCGCTATGATTGCTCCTTTTATGCCCTGCGGTGCAAAGCTACCTGTTATCTCGCTTTTTGTAGGCGCATTCTTCCAGAATTCCGCATGGATAGGAACTGCCATGTATTTTATGGGAATTGTTATAATTCTTATATGTGCTCTTATAATAAATAAGATTACAGCTTGCAAAGCTAAAAAATCATTCTTTATTATGGAGCTTCCCGAATATAAACTCCCAAGCATAAAAAGAGCCGCACTGTCTATGTGTCAGAGAGGCTGGTCTTACATAGTAAAAGCAGGAACTGTTATTCTTGTCTGCAATGTATTAATAACAGTTTTAAGCACTCTTACACCCTCCCTTTCACCGGCCTCTCCCGACGGCTCGGATTCCATACTTGCTTTTGTATGTTCACCTATTGACTTCATTGTTCTGCCCATAGTCGGCTTTGCTTCCTGGAAACTCGTTGCCTGTGCGATTGCAGGCTTCGTAGCAAAAGAAAATGTTGTAGGAACAATAGCAACCTTATTCGGTTTATCCGCAGTTATAAACGGAGACCTGGAGCTTATCGGCGAGGGCAAGGTAGTCGCTGATACCCTCAATCTTTTACCTGCATCCGCTTTGGCATATATGATGTTCAATCTTTTCTCACCGCCTTGCTTTGCGGCTATCGGTGCTATGCATGCTGAAATGAAAAGCATAAAATGGCTTATGGGCGGAATTGCACTTCAGTTGAGTGTTGGTTTTACTGTCGGCTTTATTGCCTACCAGCTTGGAACAATAATAACTACAAATCATTTAGGCGCAGGATTTATTCCCGGTATTATCGCCATCGCGGTTAT
>JAZOOC010000051.1:0-5922 GCA_045654825.1 Clostridia bacterium
GAGTTGGTATAGCATACAGAAAAAAATTCGCAGAAGCAGCTATAAAAAGTGCTGAAGAAGAAGCTAAAAGAATAGTAAACGATTCTTTAAAAGAAGCCGAAAGCCATAAAAAGGAAAAAATGCTTGAAATCAAGGAAGAAATACATAAAGAGCGTTCCGAACTTGATAAAGAAATAAAAGAACGCAGATCCGAAATGCAGAAGAACGAAAAAAGACTTGTGCAGAAGGAAGAAAACCTTGATAAAAAGTTAGCCAATATCGAAAAACGCGAAGAAGCTTTAAAAGACAAACAGAAAATTCTGGAAGATAAGGAAGAATATGTAGCCGAAATCCAGAAAAAACAGTTGCAGTTACTTGAAAAAATTTCAGGTCTTACTGCCGAAGAAGCAAAAGAATACCTGCTTAAGAACATTGAAGACAAAGTAAGAGTTGCGGCAGCAATCAGAATCAAGGAAATTGAGGAAGAAACCAAAGAAGCCGCAGATGAGAAAGCAAGAGAAATCATTACCACTGCAGTACAGAGATGTGCAGCAGACCATATTGCAGAAATTACCGTTTCTTCGGTAACTCTTCCCAACGATGAAATGAAAGGAAGAATTATCGGAAGAGAGGGAAGAAACATCAGAGCAATCGAAACCGAAACAGGTGTAGATGTTATTATAGACGATACACCCGAAGCGGTTATCCTGTCTTCTTTCGATCCCGTAAGAAGAGAGGTTGCGCGTATAGCGCTTGAAAGACTTGTAAGCGACGGAAGAATTCATCCTGCAAGAATTGAGGAAATGGTTCAGAAAGCGCAGAAAGAAGTGGAAGCTACCATCAAGAAAGAGGGCGAAGGTGCCGCTTTCGATGTTGGTGTTCATAATCTTCATATTGAACTTATCAGACTTCTCGGCCGTCTTAAATACAGGACAAGTTATGGTCAGAATGTATTAAAACATTCGGTTGAGGTTGCACATATCGCGGGAATTATTGCGGCAGAGCTTGGTGTTGATGTTATCCAGGCAAAAAGAGCCGGTCTTCTCCACGATATCGGTAAGGCTGTAAGCCACGAGCAGGAAGGCTCCCATGTTATGCTGGGTGTTGACCTTGCCAAAAAATACAATGAAGATGAGCTTATTTTAAATGCTATTATGGCTCATCACGGTGATGCAGAGCCTGAAACAGTTATTGCTTGTATCGTTCAGGCGGCAGATGCAATTTCTGCGGCAAGACCCGGAGCAAGAAGAGAAAACATTGAAAGCTATGTTAAACGACTTGAAAAACTTGAGGAAATTTCCTCTTCCTTCAAGGGTGTTGAAAAAACATTCGCTATCCAGGCGGGAAGAGAAGTAAGAATTATGGTTAAACCCGAGGATGTAAGCGATCAGACAATGGCTCTTGTTGCTAAAGAAATAGCAGAAAAAATCGAAAATGAACTGGAATATCCCGGTCAGATTAAGGTTAATGTGGTAAGGGAAACCCGTGCCATTGAATATGCGAAATAAGTCCGGCGCTCATAAGAAAGAATTGGTTTTGAAACCATCTTTTAAGTTCATACGGTGTCCCAAAAATCCCAAAATACATTTGTATTATGGGATTTTTGTTCCTTGTCTGATTCTTAAAATCTGAAATTCAAAACTGCCTTGCACCCTGATACTAACAATTTGGGATGAAGATTAAGGCAAAACCGACTCATAATCCTGTCGGATATGAGTCGGTTTTAACACAGAGATTCGCTCAAATTGTTGTATTCAGGGCAAATATTTCTTATGAGTGCCGGACTTTAGGAGCCTTTGGCTCCTTTTCAATTAGGAATTAGGAGTTAGGAATTAGGAATTAAGGTGTGCTTCGCACAAATTTTATTCCGTCGGCTTTGCCGACACCTTAATTTTGCATTCTGCATTCTGCGTTGTGCATTTAAATAGCTCGCCGAATGGCATTGCGCCCCTTGTCTAAAGGGGAGAGGGCCGACGCTTGCGTTGGCGAGGGGATTCATCATTCATTCCTAACTCCTAATTGAACTAAAGGTGTTTTATGAAAAATATACTTGTTATAGGCGATGTTGTGGGAAGATGCGGAAGAGAAATTCTTGCAGACAAGCTTAAAGAAATAAAAACTGAATATAATATAGATTTCACAGTTGTAAATGGCGAAAATGCGACTACCGGAAACGGAATAAATGAAAAATATGCAAATCTTTTGTTCGATTCGGGAGCGGATGTTATAACTTTAGGAAATCATTCTTTTGATAAGAAAGATATTGAGCATCTTTTAGATACCGATAAAAGAATTATTCGTCCTCTTAACTTATCGCCCGATTTACCGGGAGACGGTGTAACCGTTATCGAAAAAGACGATGTTTTATATGCGGTGATAAATCTTCTCGGACAGGTTTATATAGAAAAAGAATCCTCTTCTCCCTTTGAAGTTTTGAAAAAAGCGGTGGAGAATTTAAAAAGAAGATACGAAAATCCTGTTATTATTGTAGACTTTCATGCGGAAGCAACAAGCGAAAAACAGGCACTTGCGTATTATCTTGAGGGAGAGATTACTGCCATATACGGAACTCATACTCATGTTCAGACAAATGATCCGCGTATATTAATGGAAAAAACGGGGTATATTACTGATATCGGAATGACAGGCTCGCTCGATTCGGTTATAGGACTTGAAAAAGAAATCGGAATAACCAGATTTACCGGCGGAGAAAAAAAGCCTTTCAGATGGGGAGAAACCTCTCCCATAATAAACGGAGCGGTGTTTACAATAGACGAAAAAACCGCTCAAACAAAAAAAATTGAATTAATTTCAAAAAACTATTGATTTTTACATTTAAATGTGGTATTATAGTAAAGCTATAAAGTTAATAGTTAGCGGATTGGTGTAACGGTAGCACCTGCGACTCTGACTCGTATTGCAAAGGTTCGAATCCTTTATCCGCTGCCATTGAAAAAAGCGTACTGAATTTTCAGTACGCTTTTTTCAGCTAAATTCGCTAACGCGAGCTAAATGTGCTTTTAGCACGCTAAATTACTTCGTAGCTAAATTGACCTTCGGTCAGCTTAACGCGAATTTAATTCGTGCGAAGCACACCTTCATTCCTAACTCCTAATTCCTAATTCTCGACATTTGTCACGCTCCCTGTTTGTCAACATTGCTCATTATTTTATTTCTATCCTCTTGAAATCATTTTCCTTATGAGTTATAATAATTAAGGTTTAGGGAGATGATTTTATGGATATTGAAAAGCTTTTTTCTTATATCGACAATTCAAAAGAAAGATATATTGATATTATAAGTGATATATGCAATATCAAAAGCCCGACAGATTATAAAGAAGGTGTTGATAAAGTAGGAAAATACTTTCTTGAATTTGCCGAAAAAAGAGGCTGGAAAACAAAAGTTTTTCCGCAGGAAGTATCGGGAGATATTGTTTCTGTTATAATAAATCCTGAGGCAGAAGTACCTCCGCTTACTTTGTCTGCTCATACAGATACCGTCTATACACTCGGAATGTTTGACGATTTCAAAGTATCCTATGACGATAAATACATATACGGTCCGGGGGTTGCAGATTGCAAAGGCGGTGCAGCCGTTTGCCTGCTTGCTATGGAAGCACTTACTGAATGTGGTTTTAAAGACCGACCTGTTCAGCTTATACTCCAGTCGGACGAAGAAAAAAACAGCACTCCCTCTTTAAAATCAACAATTAATTATATATGCGAAGAGTCAAAAAATTCGGTTGCGTTTTTAAATTGTGAGCCGGGAGTTAAAAACACGGCATCTCTTCAGCGTAAAGGAATTATACGCTATGTATTTAAAATCAAAGGAAAAGCGGCTCATTCTGCGCTTTGCTATAATGGAGCGAATGCAGTTTGTGAGGCAGCAAGAAAAATTCTTCTCTTGGAGGAATGGAAATCTCCTGATGGTATAACTTGTAATTGCGGTCAGATAAAGGGTGGCAGTGCGGCAAATACTGTTGCAGAATATTGTGAATTTACTGCGGATATACGATTTTCAACCGAAGAGGAGCTTTCCTTTATAAGAAAAGAAACAGAACGCATTAAAAATGAAATCTTCGTTTCGGGCTGTATTACTGAGCTTGAAGAAATCAGCTATCGTCCCGAAATGGAAAAATCAGATTTGAATTATCAGCTTTTAGATAAGCTGAATAATATTTTTAAATCAAACGGCTTAGAGGAGCTTGCACCAAGAAAAGCCAATGGTGGCTCGGATGCGGCTTATGTAACCAAAGCTAAAATCCCATGTATTGATTCAGTCGGGATTGTTGGCAGTAAAATTCATTCGGTTAATGAATATGCAGAAATCGAATCAATTATCGAGTGTGCTAAAAAAATAGCATTAGCGGCAATTTTTTTATAAAAAGCTATTGCATTTTTATTCCGTATATCGTATAATTATGCAAAGAAAGGTGGAAATATTATGATTAAAGTATCTGTACTCGGTGCAACAGGATACGCAGGTGCCGAGCTTGTAAGAATATTGTGTTCACATAAAGAGGTTGAATTTTCATACATTTGTTCAGAATCTTTTGCGGGCAAACCTGTGAGCGAGGTTTATAAAAACTTCAAAAAGGTGCTCGATAAAGAGCTTACTGCGGTAGATGTTGATGAAATTGCGGCAAATTCAGATGTTGTGTTTACAGCACTTCCTCACGGCGTTTCAAAGG
Organism: Clostridia bacterium; assembly: GCA_045654825.1. Taxonomy (GTDB): domain Bacteria; phylum Bacillota; class Clostridia; order UMGS1840; family HGM11507; genus JAZQFU01. The sequence continues at coordinate 4,673 of JAZOOC010000051.1, forward strand.
TTGTAATTCCCGCTCTTTATAAAAAAGGAGTTAAAATTATAGATTTAAGCGGAGATTTCCGTTATGACGACCCGGCTGTTTATGAAAAATGGTACGGAGAAGCACATCCCGACCCCGAGCTTATGATGAAAGCTGTTTACGGACTCTGCGAGCTTCACCGCGAAAAAGTAAAGGGTGCGGAAATTGTAGCTAATCCCGGTTGTTATACAACCTGTTCAATACTCGGTGCCGCTCCATTATATGCAAATAAGCTTGTTCGCCCCTGTTCAGTTATTATAGATGCAAAATCAGGTGTAACAGGTGCGGGAAGAAGCACAAATCTCGACAACAGTTTTTGCGAATGTACTGAAAATATGAAAGCTTATAAAGCTGTAGGACACCGTCATACATCAGAAATCGAGCAGGAACTTGCAAAGCTTTGCGGCGAGGAGGTTATTGCTTCATTTACTCCTCATCTTATACCTTTAAAAAGAGGAATTCTGGCAACAATATATGCAGAGCTTACAAAAGATATATCAGAAGATGAGCTTATCGCATTATATAAAGATTTTTATAAAGATGAATATTTTGTTCGTGTTTATGATAAAAACGACCTGCCCGAAACAAATCATGTTGCAGGCTCTAACTTTGTGGATATAGGAATAAAGAAAGACGAGAGAACAGGAAGAGTTCTTATAGTTTCCTGTCTTGATAATATCGTTAAAGGTGCCGCAGGTCAGGCTGTTCAGAATATGAACCTTATGTTCGGCTTTGATGAAAAAGAAGGACTTGCAAATCCCGGATTCTATCTGTAATCAGTAGAGAAGGGAATGTAAAAAAAGTCCAGAACTCAGAAAAAGAACCAAAAGAAGGATTTCTCAATAAAATAACAATCTTAAATTTATGAAAACAAGGTAGAAAAATCGAAAAAATTCGATTTTTAATAAAATTAATCTTTTTCTGCTATGAACAAACTTCGTCACTCGGCGTATACTCATACGCCGTCGGATAACCCAAAACAGAAGTTTTGGCTCAGTTTGTCCATTCTGAATCATTTTTTCCTATCCCCTAAGAAAAAAGGGAATGTAAAAACTTGTTATCTTACATTCCCTCCGATATGCGCCCGTAGCTCAGCTGGATAGAGCGTCAGACTCCGACTCTGAAGGTCGTGGGTTCGAATCCCGTCGGGCGTGCCAAAAATAAAAAAGTCATCATAAGATGGCTTTTTTATTTTTGGTATATTAAATAGAAGGGACTCGAACCCTGAGAGG
>JAZOOC010000052.1:0-5075 GCA_045654825.1 Clostridia bacterium
AGTTTCCACCTGGGTAACCTGCAGCGAATTTTCTTATGCCTTCGAGGGTAAAATGTATGAATTTGTTATGTCTGCAACAAGTCTTACAACCTCAAGCTACCGCGAAGCTTTAAGACTTACATATAACGAAATTATAAAACCTGTACTCAAAAATATAAGAGAAAATATCGGTGGCTTAAAATCGGATAAACTTTCAAAAACTGTAGAAATTGAGGGCAAAAGGGAAAATATACCCTTTGATATAAGAGATATAGTTTGCTATGATAAAGCTATGTCGATAGATTCAAAAACAAAAGAAACAGAAATCGAAGTAAACGACAGTGCAGAAATAATTTCTGTTCTTCACGCAACAGATAAAGCAGGGAGAAGAGCTCCCTGGAAGCCTGCATTTAAAATGGCAGACTATGAAATTATCTACGAAGACGGCACAAGCTATACCGAGGGCATTTTCTACGGTGCAAATATACATAAGTATAATTCAACCTACGGTGACAGAATGAAATCCCCCTTCTATCGTCACGAAGGTTATATCGGAACCTATCTTGCAATTCCCGAATGTGGAAAAACTCATAACGGCGAGGATTATACTCTTGGTAATTACAGCTTCAAGAATCCTAATCCCGAAAAGAAAATCAAATCAATTAAATTTAAGCATAATAACGAAACGGATGTAGCGGTGTTGGTGTTTAAAGTGGAGATTAAGTAATTAGGAATGAGAAATTAAGGAGTCGGCAAAGCCGACTGAATAAGGCTCCATTGTGTAAAGGGAGCTGTCACGAAGTGACTGAGGGATTGTAATATCCTTGCTGAATGGCATAAGGCTATCCTAATGTTATTTATTTGCAACAAGCAAATACTAATATAAAAATATAAAAAGAAAGGAAGCAAAAACTATGAAAAAGGCAATCTCATTATTAATTGTATTATCAATGGTGCTTATGTCCCTTAGCGGCATAACATTAGTTGCTAATGCAGAAGTAGGCGCAACCATAGAATATAATGGTGTAACCTATGAAACAATTTCAACAACCGAAGAATTTGTTTCAAAACTTACTGATAACACTGACGAAAACGGTGTTACAACAGGTAATTTCGCGATCATTACCGACGATATTATCTTAGACCAAACTCTCACTGACGGAACAGCTTATGTTCCATTTGCAACTTTTTCAGGCACACTTATCGGTATGAATGCCGAAGGAACTGAAAAAGAAATGAGAACAATCACCATTAATTCAAAAGGCAATGCCGGCTTGTTCAGTATTATCCAAGGTGCAACAATTGAATACATCAAGCTTACCGGCTCTCTAAAACCATCATCGTCGGCAAATACAGGTGCTTTTGCAAGTCAGAGCTCAGGTCAAAACGAATATACTGCTACCTTTAATCATTGTGAAAACAATGCAGTAATAGAGGTGAAATTTAGTTCTTCTTCTAAATACGCAGGAGGATTTATAGGTTATGTTAATTCAAATATAGAAATGACCTACTGTATCAATTCAGCAGACATAAAAAATACATATAATACAGCCAAGAGTAGCTGCGTCGGCGGATTGATAGGATATATTGTAGATAAGAGTGGTATGACTGCAAGTGTAGAATATTCTGTCAATTCAGGAGATATCACCAGCCCCGGCGATGTAGGCGGTTTAATTGCTAAAAATGCAGCAAGAGCAGTTGTTACTGTTGCTAAATCATATAATTGCGGTGTTGTAACAAGCACAGGTGGTAATGCAGGTGGATTGATTGGTATTTCTGCCCAAAGCAGCAGTGGCAGTAGAACTCAAACAATCAATAATTCTTATAACTATGGTTTAATATCAGGTAGCACAAATACCGGTAAATTAGTAGGTAGTGCTATAGATGCAAGAATAGTAAATTGCTACGATGCCTCTGAATCAATCGGTAATCTCGCTAACGGAACAACTTTAAATTATACTTGCTGTTATTATTTATCCGAAGACCTTGTTGATGATGGTCAGGGGATAACTGAAATAGTTAATGAAGACGAAACAACAGAAGTTGACAACACAACTCCATTAACCTCAACTCAGATGCAGAATGCTGATAATTTTGTCGGATTTGATTTTGATGATGAAGATGCAGTCTGGGATTTTAACGGCACTTATCCTTATCCTCAGATTATTGGAAACTTCCAGCCGATAGATGTAACAGCAATTGAGACTCCCGAAGCAGAAGTTTCTTACAATAAAGAAACAGACAGCTATGAAATAGTATGGAACGAAATTAATGATGTAACTTTAACTGGCTACGAATTAACAATTAAAGATTCTGAAAGTATAGAAGTGGTAACTGATGAAATAAGCGGAACTTCATATTCAGTTCCCGAAAGGCTTCTTAACGGAGTATATTCCGTATCACTTGTTGCAAAATCTCAGTATGAGGGCGGTGATTCCGCAGCTTGTGAGTTAGCTTTAGATACCCGTTTTGCAACAAGCGAAGAGCCTTATGTGATTGTAAACGAAAGACAGTTTAAAAATATTCCCAACGAAACAACCGCAGTTTATTATCTTGCAGATGATATAACTCTTGACCAGACTTTAACTGAAGGTGCATATACACCGATTGCACTCTTTAAAGGTCAGCTTATAGGTATGAAAGAAGATCTGTCCGAAGAAGAAGTAAGAACAATTGATGTAAAAGCTACCGATAGTGGTGTAGGGTTATTTACTGAAATTAATGGAGCTACAATCAAAAATATCAAACTTACAGGTTCAATTACTACAACAAGTTCTGTAAAATATACAGCAGGCTTTGCAGGTATAAACAGAAATACTTCGAATTTTATAAATTGTGAAAATAATGCAGCTATATCTGCATTTGGTGCTTCTGCAGGTGTAGCAACAGGATTTATTGCACACAACTATAAAGTAGTTAATTATACAAATTGTATAAACAGCGGAAGCATTACTTATACAGGAGCACACGGTACTGCTTATGCTACCGGTTTTACAGGAAGCTCAGATAATTCCAGTGGTGTCAAGTCTGTTTTTACTAATTGTAAAAACACAGCGGATGTAACAGGTGCTACATATACAGCAGGCTTTTCAGGAGCTGTAAGTGCTGAATTTATAAAATGTGTAAACACAGGTGATATTACAGGTAGAAAAAATGTTTCAGGATTTTCTGCATCAACTAATACAAAAAATAGTCAATTATTTAAAGTCGAAAAGTCTTACAATAAAGGTAAGCTCTCTTCAGAGGTTGAAGCTGCAGTTTTCGGAGCATTTTTAGCAACAAATACACAAGCTGATTACACTATCACTATAACTGATTCATATAACACAGGAGTAATTGAACATAATCTCACAACTGCAACTGAAGGAAAGCTTGTTGGTAATCCTGTTGCTCCTGTAACTATTACAAACTGTTATGACTCAACTCGTTCCGAGTCAGCATTTGCAGCAACAACGACAGCTGTATTAACTAACTGCTATTATCTCGCAAACGAAACAGGTGTAATGACTGACGGATTAAAAGCATTAAGTGATCCGGATATGAAAAAAGAAGCAAGCTTTGGAGAAGGCTTTGATTTCACAAATGTATGGGATTATGATGAAGACGGAATATATCCATATCCTCAGATTATCGGCAACTTCCAGGAAGTAGTTGTCAAAAAGATAGCAACTCCTGTAATAAAAGAAATTGTTGGTAATAAGGATGAAGCTTATACAGTTTCCTGGGAAGCAATTTCCGACTTAACTTTAAAAGAATATAAATTAGTTGTTACTGCTTCCGATGGTGCTGAAATATTTAACGAAACATTACCCGTAGATGTAACTTCATACGATTTAGGAAAAGGACTTACATTAGGAGAAGAATATACTGTATCCTTAACTGCAATTTCAAGATTAGAAGGTGGTAACTCTGAGTCTGCAACAGCAACATTCAGCACTTTATTTGCAGGCGGTAACGGTGAAGAAAATACTCCTTATCTTATTGCAAATGAAAGACATTTTAATAATATCAAAGATAAAGCAACAGCAAAAACCGTTTACTTTAAGCTTATAGAAGATATTACACTTGGGGATAAAGCGGCTGATATATCTCATTCTCCATTTGCGTTCACAGGTGTATTCGATGGTAACAATAAATCAATAACAATTTATATTAACGAAGTATACGGTAAAACAGAAGATGTATATTCAGTAAGACTTGGATTGTTCAATTCACTTGATGGAGAAGTTAAAGATTTAACACTAAATGGTGAAATAACAGCAAGTCTTGAATGGAAAAATGGCGATACATTCTATATTGGCGGTATTGTTTCAACTGTAGCCGCTGGAGGAAAAATTGAAAACTGTGTTAACAATGCAACAATTACAAATATTTCTTCCGGAGACAGTTCAAAAATATTTGCAGGCGGTATTTTCGCAAATGGAAATGGTGTCACCATCAGCAAATGTATAAACAATGCTGTTATTGAATGTGAAGGCGGTACCACAGGCGGTATTGGAGCATATATCAATTCAGGTACTTCATCAATTGAAAGCTGTACAAACAACGGAGTTGTAAACGGAAAAGCAGCAGGCGGTATTCTTACCAGACTTTCAAGAGGTACAATAGATGCTTGTATAAACAACGGTATTGTAAACGGCATTGATTATGCTGCAGGAATATTAGGTTTACATTCTCATGCTTCAGCTAAAGTAACGATTTCTAACTCTGATAATAACGGAAAGATACATGCAAGCGACGATGCAGGAAAAGCAGGCGGTATAGCAGGATACAAATCTACAGGAACTCTTAATATAGAGTATTGTGAAAACTTAGGACCTGTATTTATATATAATGAATATGTAAACAATCCGATTATTTCATCTAACGAAACTGCAACAGTAACCGATTGCTCATATCTTGCTTATGATTCAAGCTATGACGATGGTATTAACGGTGCAGAAGGCGAAGCAGATCCAACAGTTCTTAAAACTGATGTTGATTTTACAAACGGTGAGCTTGACAACTTCTCACTCGTTGAAATCGCAGAGGTTGAAAACGGAACTATAAGCTCAGTAGGTAAGAAATTCTATGTATTAAACGGAACAGAAATTATA
>JAZOOC010000053.1:0-2916 GCA_045654825.1 Clostridia bacterium
GCCTACGCTTGTAAAATCAGGCACAGCGATAAAATATTGCCATACGGTTTTTGAAAGTCCGCAGATATCAAATTCTTCTCTTAAGATTGCATCTGCTTCACGAAGAGCGTGAAGTCTGTCTTTAGTTATAGCACCGAGGCAACGAACGCCGAGTCCGGGTCCGGGGAACGGCTGACGATCAACCATTTCAGAAGGTAGTCCTAATGCTTTACCAACAACTCTTACTTCGTCTTTATATAAAAGTTTGACGGGTTCTACAAGTTCAAATTTTAGGTCTTCGGGGAGACCGCCAACATTATGATGAGCTTTAACTCCATCACTTTCAATAATATCGGGATAGATTGTTCCCTGAGCGAGGAAATCAACATCGGTAAGCTTTCTTGCTTCTTCTTCAAATACACGAATGAATTCTCCGCCTATAATCTTACGCTTTTTTTCGGGTTCTGCAACATTTTCGAGTTTTCCTAAGAAACGCTCTGTTGCATCAACATATATCAAATTGGCATCAAGCTGGTTTCTGAAAACTTCAACAACCATTTCACTTTCGCCTTTTCTCATAAGCCCGTGATTTACATGAACACAAACAAGCTGTTTTCCGATAGCTTTAATTAAAAGAGCAGCTACAACAGAACTGTCTACTCCACCCGAAAGAGCGAGAAGAACATTCTTGTTCCCTACCTGTTCTCTTACAGCCTTAATCTGCTCATCAATAAAAGCATCTGCAAGTTCTTTTGTAGTAATACGAGCCATTGTTTCAGGTCTAACATTCGTGTTTGTCATACAATATCCCCCTGTATCTTTTGTAATAATCATTTATTTATAATGTTTAATTTTAACACAGAATTATACTCATTTCAATACTTTTGATGCAAAAACACAGCAAAAAATTCTCTGAAAATCTCTTTAAATGTTTTTGGTATGATTAATTTTTCTATATTTTCATTGGAAAGCAGATGAATTTTCTCTATTATTTCGCCATCAAACAAGATTATTGCTTCGCCAACAACATCCCCTTTTTTTACTGGCGCATGAATTTCATTATTAATATAATTTACAACATATTTGTCGGCATCATTTTTTTTAACAGTATATTTAGCTGTTTTTTCTGCGTACATTTCAACATAAGTTTTTACGCCGTCTTTAACATATCCTTTATAAACTACTTCCCCTTCAGTAACAGGAGTAATAACAGTATACAACTCAAATCCGTAATTAAATAATTTAACATGGTCATTCCAGTCATTCGGAGCATTAAGAGTTACTGTAATAAGACGCATACCGTCACGCTCTGCTGTTGAAACAAGCGTTCTTCCTGATGCTTTTGTAAAACCCGTTTTCACTCCGTCACAATCTTTATACATATTAAGAAGCTTATTATGATTTGTAAGATATTTTTTAACTCCGTCTTTAGTTTCAACAATTTTTGTTTTGGTTTTTACTATATTCTTAAAAAGAGGATTATTGAGTGCATAAGCTGTTATAACCGCAAGGTCATGAGCTGTAGTATAATGATTATCATCATCAAGACCGTTTGGATTGACAAAATTACTATGCTTTGCACCTGCCTTTTTTGCTGTTTCATTCATAAGCGCAGAAAATTTTTCTGTTGTTTTTGATATATGTTCAGCTATTGCAACTGCTGCATCATTACCCGAATTAAGCATAAGACCATATAAAAGATTTTCCATAGTAAGAATTTCGTCTTTTTCTATGTACATGGAAGAACCCTCGGTTAAAGCAGCATTTTCAGATACTTTTACAAGTTCATCGGTATTACAGTTTTCCAAAGCGGTAATTGCTGTAAGTATTTTGGTAGTACTCGCCGGTTTCATTTTTGAATTTTGATTTTTTGAATAGATTACTTTTCCGGTAGACTGTTCCATAACAACTGCAGAAGCAGCTGATATATTACCGTCAAATCCCGCTGCATTAAATACTAAAGCAAATATAAAAACTAACGAAATTATGGTTAATTTCAAAAAAATCACCTGCCCATACATTATATGAACAGATGATATTATTTATTCGGTTATTATTGTTTCATCATCGGATGAAGAACTGTTTTTATTCTTCTTAGCTGATGTTTTGTCTTTGAATTTCGAGATAACATCGGGTACCATTTCAATTATTTTTTCAACGGGATTTGATGATTCACCCATTGTTAACATCTTAACTTCACCGTTGGACACAACGAGAAAAGCTACAGGATTAATTGAAACTCCCGCACCGCTTCCGCCACCAAAATTAGCTCTTATTCCGTCTTCTTTAACGCTTGCTTTACCAAATTCACTTCCGCCTGCGCCGAATCCGAAAGAAACTCTCGAAACCGGTATAATAACTGTACCGTCATCGCATTTCACAGGTGAACCTACAATTGTATTAACATCCACCATTTCTTTAATGTTTTTCAATGCAGAATCCATAATTCCTTCAATTGGATGCTGTGCTGACATTTGAAACACCGCCTTTGTAATTTTTATATTTATTATAAATTTTTAATATAGTTTTTATCAGCGTTATAAGTTTAATTTTATAAATACCCTCGTATGATATTTCAAAACAATACTCATTAAACACAGGGGTAACATTAATTTCCGGGATAGTATCAAACTTAAGAGAAGTGTATAACATCGGTAAAACAATTCCTATCAGCCCCCAGATATCCCCTGTTAAAATACCGGTATACGCAGCATCTGATGCCCCGAAAGTTATATCTGTTTTAAACAGTTTAACCGATGCTTTCTGTTTTAAAAAATCAAGCAAATCTTCAATATCGGTTAAAAAATTATCTTTATTTTCAAAAACGAACTTTAAATAATTATTATCTTTCGATTTATTATTCTCAGAAACCGTAGAGTTTTTTTCTTCGGTTTTATTATTATCAAAAATTTTTATTTTAAAGATATAAATTCTTAT
>JAZOOC010000054.1:0-8130 GCA_045654825.1 Clostridia bacterium
AAAATACTTCACGAAGAAAAAATTCCTACTCCTGCCGCCTATGCAAAGGCTCAGGGAATGAATCATTACTCTGCTATGACCGCACACGATGATGAATGTTATTGGTGTGATGACACTGTGGGCGATATGCTTATAAACGAGGTTTACATAGGCAATATGGTAAACCACAGAAAAGAAAAGCCTTTTAAGTCAAAGAAGTTCAGGGATGTTCCCAAGGATGAATGGATTGTAGTAGAAAATACCCATGAACCGATAATTGATAAGCAAACCTTTGATGAAGTACAAAAACTGCTTGAAAGTCGGTCAAGAGAAACCAAAACAGGCGAAACACAAATTTTTGCTAAGATAATAAAATGCATGGATTGTAAAAAAGCCTTGGTGTTCTCCAACGCAACCAAGTCTTATGTATGTAACACATATAACTTAAAAGGCAAGCAATACTGCCCATCCCATTACATAAGGTATGATGAGTTATATGGTGTAGTCCTTGCAGACATATATGCAAAGACTGTGATGCTTGAAACCGACAGAGATGCCCTATACAAAGCGGCACTTAAGTGCAACGAGCAAAAAATTATGGCAGAAACCAAGGACAATCAGCGAAAGCTTGCAAAAGTAAACAAGAGAATCTGCGAGCTTGAACTCCTGATAAAAAAGACCTATGAAAATTCAGTCTTAGGAAATTTATCGAGCGAGAGAATGGCATCACTCCTTGCAGGATATGAAGAAGAACAGGCAGAATTAAAAGCCGAGGCATCGAGAATAGAAAGCGAGCTTAACGAATACCATAAGTCAAAGGATAATGCCATAGACTTTGTAAACTTAATTGAAAAGTATATTGGAATTAAAGAACTCACATATGAGATTCTCCATGAGCTTATAGACAGAATTGAGGTCGGCGAAAAGTACGAATATCAGGGCGAAACTTATCAGGACATAAATATTTATTATAAGTTTGTTGGAACGCTAGAGTTTAACAACGAATTTAATATAGAAAAAGCAGGTTAACAGGGCACTCCCTTAAAAAGAGTAACAGTCCTGTTACCTGCACCACGTCGAAGTAAAGTTCGCTTTGCTTCGACTTTTTTATGCAAAAAAGTCATCTGCTCGCTACCTTGCTTCTCCTCTTTCGCAAAAAGTCACGCTCGGCTTACCTGTTCGGTTGTAAACGCCCTCACAACGGTTCGCTGTCGCTATCAACTTTTTGCGAGTTTTAATTTTGACATGTTATGAACACCTGCACCATGTTGAAACAAAGTTCGCTTTACTTCGATTTTTTTGTGCAAAAAAGTAATCCGCTAAAGCCTTGGCAAAGGTTATTTTTGCCAAGGCTTTTTCGATTAGAATATTTTGATTATTTATTAAATGATACCGGCTTTGTTTCGTTGCTGGCAAAGGTATCGGGTCCCGGTTCAGACATGGAAAAATACATTTTTGCGGCTTTTGTTGTGCCGAAATCTTTGTTGGAGCCACTGTTTTGTATTTTATTAAAAGCATCGCGGAACATCTGGTTATGAGCTTCTTCACGGTTAAGAAGAAAATCTATCGTTTCTTTTACCTTTTTGTCATCTATCTGTCGATATAGATATTCATAAACCACTTTTGCGCGTTGCTCGGAAGCAATGTTGCTTAAAAGGTCTGCGCACAAATCTCCTGTTACAGTTACATAATCTGCAGTCCAGGAATATCCCGAGGCATTTATAAGCCCGGGATTTAATCCTAAAATTACATGAGTCTGAATTTCTCCCGCTTTAACTTTATCTGCATCTACATCATGACCGTTTAACATATTGATTGTCTGCGCTACCATTTCCATATGACCGAGTTCCTCAGCTGCAATGTCAAGAAATAAGTCTTTAATTTCAGGGTCTTTTATTCTGAAGCTTTGCGACATATATTGCATAGCCGCTTTAAGCTCGCCGTTTCCACCACCGAGCTGTTCCTGAAGAAGAGCTGCATATTGAGGATTTGCTTTTTCTACAGCTACCGGATGAAATAGCATCTTTTCGTGTTTGAACATATTTTAAACCTCCAATTGAATTTTATTTATTTTTAGCAATTAAAGGAATAATTATTCAAAATAAAACAGGTAAAAAGTTGGCAGTTCAAAGCATTTGTGATATAAATATTTATATTATAATGGATAATTGTATTACGATGGCTTTAAAAAATAAGAAATGTTTTTGAAGACTAACATATAGCTTCAATTGCATTAGTTGGTGGCAGGCAATTATGATATTTACACACATAAAATGTTGTCTGATTGTTTAAAAGCGGATAGTTTGTATTATCTGTAACTACCGATATATTTGCCATAAAAGGCAGTTTATCTCTTATTTTAGTTAAATCTGAAGAATCTTTCAATGCTATCGTAATATGCGGCACAGGATTTTCATATAACAGCATTGCAATTAAAAACATACTGTTACCTGACGGGTAATCGTTTGCCTTGGCACACATAAAAGCTATCTGCTTTTCCAAAAGCTCTTTATACTCTTCTTTTTCGGTGGTTTGATACAATCTGACCAAATTGTATGTCATAACAGAATTTCCGCTGGGAATAGCTCCATCATAGGTTTCTTTTGGATTTAAAAATAGTTCTGTACTATCCGAATCAGAAAGGTAGAAGCCTGCATTTTCACAGTCTGCAAAGCGCTTTACTGCTTCTTTAAAGATGTTTTCTGCCTTTTTCAAGTAGTTTTTGTCTAATGTTGAGTGGTAAAGCTCTATTAAAGCTGCCACATAAAATGCATAATCGTCTAAAAAGGCATGATTTGAACACTTTCCATCACGAAAGCTTGTGTAAAGCGTTAGTTCATCGGATAAATTTTTTTCAATAAATTCCTGCGATTTTTGTGCTGCATTAAGATATTTTCTGTTTCGCGTAACTCTATAAAGCATAGATAATGCCGCAATCATCAGAGAATTCCATGACAATAAAATTTTATCATCAAGATGGAGCTTAAAACGATTTTTTCGATAATTGTACAATTTTTTTATTTCATCTTTGAATTCAGCCTTTAAATTATTACTCTTAAGCAGGTTGGGAATATTAGTTCCTTCAAAATTACCGCCTTTTGTAATATCAAAAACTTCGGCAAATTCTCTTCCTTTATCTTCACCTAAAATGTCAATTATTTTATTTAACGAAATGGTGTAGTATTTTCCCTCAACACCCTCGCTGTCAGCATCCTGAGCACTATAAAAGCCGCCATCTTCGTATGTCATTTCATTTAAGATATATTCTGCGGTCTTTTCAGCCGTATCAAGATAAATATTATTATTGGTAATACTGTAAGCAGATACATATGCTATTATCAGTAAGGCATTATCGTATAGCATTTTCTCACAGTGAGGAACAAGATAGTATTTATCTGTGGAATATCTTGAAAAGCCATAACCGATATGGTCGAAAATGCCGCCTTTCCTCATTTGCATCAGAGTTTTTTCTGCCATTTTCAAAGCGTTAGAATTATTGTTATGTTTTGCGTATAGCATTAAGAAAAACAAGTTATGCGGAGTGGGAAACTTTGGTGCATCACCAAACCCGCCATGAGTGCTGTCGAAGGTATGTTCAAAAATCTGTACTGCCTGTTGTATCAAGTCGGTGTTAATTTGGCTGTTATCTGCAGTCGTTATGTTTTTCAAATGCGAAATAATTTCTTCCGCAGACTCTAATAGGGCTGTCTGATTTGAATTCCACCTATTTGCAATTGTATTTAAAAGCTGCGAAAAGCTTGGCATACCATATCGTGAATTTGGAGGGAAATATGTGCCGGCAAAAAACGGTTTTTTATCCCATGTCATAAATATGCTCATAGGCCAACCGCCACTTCCGGTAAATGCCTGACATACCGACATATATACACTGTCAATGTCAGGTCGTTCCTCGCGGTCTACCTTTATTGAAATAAAATGTTTATTCAAAATCTCAGCTGTTTTATTGTTCTCAAAGCTTTCGTGTGCCATAACATGGCACCAGTGACATGTACTGTAACCTATACTCAAAAAAATCGGTTTATTTTCTGCCTTTGCCTGCCCAAATGCCTCTTCACACCACGGATACCAATTTACAGGATTTTCTGCATGCTGCAAAAGATATGGGCTTGTTTCGTTTTTTAATTGATTGCTCATTGCTGCCTCCCTATATATTTTTGTTAGTATATCCCATTGCAAATAAGAAATACTATAGCAGAATATAAATTCCACAGCAACGGTGAAATTCTGTGCGATTTCACAAGCGATATAACAAAGGAATATGAGAAGAGCTTGCCTTTATATCCGGCAAGCTCATTACATTAGTATTCCGATATGATTTTATTCACATAATAATCAAATAAATAGTGCAGAGTATACACAATAAATCGGACTGCGTTTCAATTATCTGAAATGTAGTCCTTTTTTAAAATGCAGATTAAATTGTAAAAAAATCACTGTTTGTTATTTGTTTTTTTGAATTCTTCGATCATGGCTGTGCAAACAGCATCCATCAGATTAAGCTGTTCAACCGAAAGATTTATCATTTTTCGTGTAATATCATTAACAAGGAAAGCAGAAGCCTGTTTTACATTACCTTTTAAAAGCTCATCCGCTGATATATTAAATATATTAATCAGCTTAAGGCAGACCGGCAGGGAAGGCAGCCTTCTTCCACTCTCTATTGCTCTTAAATGGTCAATTGATATGCCGGCATTATCTGCCAGGTGTTCTACAGACATGTTTTTTGATTTTCTTATATTTTTAATTCTGTTGCCAAATGTTTTTGTATTCATATATATTTTCCTTTAGGTTACCGATGCATAAGATTTCTGATTTTTTGGAGAATATCCGGAAATTTCTTTGAAGGTTTTGTTAAAGTACGAAATATCGTTAAATCCCACTTTTGATGCAACTTCAGCTATGGTCATATTATTTTCTTCAAATAACTCCTTAGCTCGTTCAATTCTCATTTCATTTAAAAATTTAATAGGCGAAACAAGAAAATTCTTTTTAAATAGCTGGGAAAAATAGTCGTTGCTCAGATGGGCTATGGAGGATATATCCGAAATGGAAATATCAGTATGCATATTGTCGTACATGTAAGATATTATTTTTTCGAAATCTATTTCTGAGTGGGTAAGAGTAATGCTTCCGGTAGCAGCATGATCTATGTATAATGCCAATATCATCATCAGGTAAGCATTTCTATACATAATCCTTGCTTCGGGAGCTACACAGTTGTTTTTAAATATCATAGAATAAAATAAATCTTCCGCTGCCTTCTGTTCCTCTATGGTTATAACATAATCAGTTTTAATAAGATTAAAAATATTGGAAGAATTTATATTAGATGTAAACTTAACCCAATATTTAAATAATTTATTTTCAGCAGTTTTTTCACAGGTGACAGGTAATCCGGCCGGAATTAATACCATTTGTCCCTGACGGATTATCCGATTTGTACCATCAGTAATAAGACGGAACTCACCGTCTATAACGTAGTATATCTGATTATCATTCCATACTTTGTTTTTACATTGCCAGGAGTCTCCGCATTGAACAAGCCCGGCTTCCTTTATTTCCACTTGTAATGAAGAAAATAATTTCTTTAAGGTAAACTGCGAACAACTGTTATTCATTTTATTCACTCCCTCATACTTCTTATCGTAATAATTATAATAAAAAAAGTTTGATTTGTCTATTGTATTTTTTTAGGCGGAAGCGAATTTGTACAATATGTCATAAAATGTATTTAAAGTACATCTTCTTTGAGTGTTTTAATCAAAAATTTCCTGTGTTTTTCGAAAAAATAAGATGTATTCTATAAAATAAACAATAAAAACTCAAAGGAAATAACTATTAAATTTTAGATTTTCAGATGATATAATTATAGCATAATGAAATAAAAATAAAAAAGGAATGATTTGAATGTCTTTTAAAGATAATGTGTGGCTTTGGGGTCAGATGCCAAATGCGCATCATGAAGAGGATAATAATCTATATAACTTGCCCGGAAAAAACAAGATGACCCCGTCAGAAGGCGCAAAATTTTTTGGTATAGATAATGTCTGTTTGATTGTAATGGAGGATAAACCATCCGTTGATAAATTCGATTCAGTTGCTGATAGCCTAAAAGATATAAAAAGAGTTGCATGGTCTGTTCTGGGAAGCGGAGGCTCCAAAAGAAACAATGGCGGATTAAGTGATCTTGATGAAGTCTTGAAACTGGCTCAGAAATATCCCAATATTGTTGCAGGTGTAGCAGATGATTTTATGAGACCTTCAAGAATGGAAGTATATACGCCTGATATAATAGAAGGCTTCAAAAACAGACTTCATAACGAAATAGAAAGAAAACTTGATTTCTGGAACGTTGTATATACATTTGAAGTAGATGAAAAAGCAAAACCTTATCTTGATGTTTTTGATAAAGTGATGATGTGGACATGGGAAGCAAAAGATTTAGTCCATCTGGAAGAAAACTATCAGAAATTAAGAAGTTACATTGGCGATGAAAAGCCTGTTATGTGCGGATGCTATATGTGGGACTATGGTGCACATAAGCCAATGGATATGGAACTTATGAAGCTCCAGCTCGATACATATTATAAATGGTATGAAGAGGGAAGAATAGAAGGTATAATTCTTTGTTCGAACTGTATAGCCGATATTGGCCTTGATACTGTGGAATATACCAAAAATTGGTTGGATAAATTATAAAACTGATAAAATTTAACAGGAGGTTATAATGTTGAAAAGAAAAGTATTGTCTTTAGCATTGATAATATCGATAATACTGTCTGCATTTTCTGCATATACCGTTCTTGCCGAAGAAGAATATATTATTCAGTATTCGAACGAAACGGAATTTATAAAAAAGCTTGAAATTATATCTGATACATTCGATGCACAAATAAGAATTACCAGAGGTGAATTTGCATCGTTAGTTTTAAAAATGCTAAAGATTCAATCAGGTGGAGATAATACAGAATATGCATTCCTTGATGTACCGTCAACTCATATGTATTATGCTGATATACTTGCCTGCAAAAAAATTGGAGCGGTCAGTGCTTTAAGTTATAATTTCAGACCTGACGATATCATTACTTATACAGAAGCAATAACAATGCTGATTAATATATTAGGATACAAACAATATGCCGATGCACTCGGCGGTTATCCTAGCGGATATATTCAGGCAGCAAAACGCTATGCGCTCCTTAACGGATTAAGCCTTACCGGTATATCTGAAGTTAACGGTGATTTGGCAGCTAAGCTAATCTATAATGCACTTTTCTTAAAAGTTGTAAAGCTTGACTATATAAATGAAGTCGAAGGTAAATACAGCATTTACGGCGGAAGTGATTATCTTTATAATACATATAAAATATTCTCCTTCAATGCTATTGTTGCAGCAAACGGCTTTGCTTCAATAGATGGGCAGAACATGTCTTTTGATGATAGAGTTATTCTTCAGGATATAAGTTCCAAGGAAAAATTGACGGTGTTTATTGATAATAATGAAATACTTGATTATCTTGGAATGAATGTTAAAGCATTTGTAAAATACGATGATGGTATCAATACACTTTTCCATTATGAATATAATGCCGAAGATATCCTTACCATTAATTCAGATATTATTGTTAGCGTAGCAAACAGTTATATCGAATATGAACCTGTAAAAGATTCGGGTGAGTTTAAAAAAGCATATTATTCAATGGGTAAAACCCTCGTTTTATACAACGGAATGGCAATAAATACTTTTAATAACGATATAATGAAGCCTGAGGATGGTTATCTTGAATTAGTCGATAACGACAACAACGGAAATTTTGATTTGATAAATATCATAAGCTTTAATTTCCGTGGTGATATTGATAAATATGGTTACATTACTCAGAATAAACCTGCATGGAATATTGTTGCTGACTTTATTGATTACGAGGATAAGTATATTAACTGCAGAGTTGACCCTTTAAATAAAAATCTTGATTTATCTGAAAACAAAGCAATATACAGATTTACAAAACTAAGTTCGGCAAAAAGCATATCCGAAATTCAGCAGGGAAATATAATTTCGGTTGCTCTTGCCCCGAAAAAAATAGATAACAAAGCAGTATATCTACTTACCGTATCAGATAACCTGGT
>JAZOOC010000055.1:0-4697 GCA_045654825.1 Clostridia bacterium
GATTCTGTAATCATAATCATTCCTTCAGGAAGTCTAATCCGGATATTTTGTTTGTATCCCACACTTGCAGAAGCAAGGGAAAAATCATTAACCTCAATAACTTCGAAATTTTCCATTGTATCTTTAGTGCCTGCAACTTCAACAAAAGAAGGTGCAATCTCATATTCTAAATCTTTGTTAATATTATTAACTTTAACTAAAACAGCTTTTTTCACAAAAACCTGACATTCAACATTAACAAATTCCTTTAAAAGAGTTATTTCGGGATTAGAAATAGCTTCATTTTCTGAATTAACGAGAATAATCGAACATTTTTCTTTAAAATCAGATGATTTATTATTAATATTAACATTTACAACGCCTTTATCTATAGGGCTTATAATAGATTCGGGTCCGGTTATAGAAACGGTTTTAGCATCTGACTGAATCATGCTTTCGTTTGTATAATATCCGTCTTTAACTTTACCGTTGAGATTAAATTCAAGAGGAATTTCAGCAGTTACAATTTTTTCAATATTAAGAGTTATGGTTGCAGGATCACGATTAACCACAGATATTTTATCATTGTTCACAACAACTTTAACCGGAAGTATAACTTTTCCTGAATCATAAATTTCAGCCAGATCGCAATAAACCATAAAGTCCTCGCTCTTTAACTGAGTTAAATGCCATCTCTTACATCTTAATGTAACATTGATATCGAAATCATTTTCACCGACTACAGAAAGATTTTTGCTTAAAAGAGCCGTATGATTTGTTAAATCAACACTGACATTTTTAAAAGTATGTTCTGTTTCAGGATTTACCACCATTTGAATATAAAGCCATAACAAAACAGCTATAACTACAGAAACAACCTTAAGGACCACATTACCGTTCAACTTAATTTTCATTTTCAGTCCTCCTTGATTTTCTGCGTTTTGAAATCTGAGAATGTTCATTTTCAAGTGCTTTTATAAGCACTTTTTCCAAAGTGCCGGGAGAAAGATTTCTTGTTAAAGTGCCATTAAACGCAACCGAAATTTTTGCGGTTTCTTCAGATACTATTACTACAAGGGCATCTGTTGCTTCGGATAATCCAAGTCCGGCTCTGTGTCTTGTGCCTAATTCTTTAGATAAGCTTTCGTTTTGAGACAAAGGTAAAAAACACGCTGCAGATTTAATACGGTTATCTGAAATTACAACTGCACCGTCGTGAAGCGGTGTATTAGGTATAAAAATATTTATAAGAAGTTCGGAAGATACTTCCGAATTAAGAACAGTTCCAACTTTTACTACATCATCAAGATGAATGTTTTTTTCTACTGCAATCAAAGCTCCATAACGCATTTCCGAAAGACTGACACAGGCGTTTTTAATCTGAGAAGCAATCATATTAACCTGAGTATGATCGTTTTTCACATCAGAGCCAAAAAGCATAAATCTCTTACTGCCTATTTTAGCGAGTGCTGAACGAAGCTCAGGCTGGAATATAATAACAACTGCAATAAGACCGAGTTGAAGTGTGTTCTTTAGCAGAAAATTAATAGTCATAAGCTGCATAAATTCACTTAATTGAGCAGCAACAAGCAAAATAGCTATAGCTTTCAGAAGCTGATAAGCACGGGTATTTTTAAAGAAAACCAAAATCTTATAAACTATGTATGAAACGATAGCTACATCAATAACATCAGTAAATTTAATTGTAGAAAGAAAATAGAGTATAGACAATTCATCAACCCCTTATCAATTACTGAATTAATTATACATTTTTTATATAGATTTGTCATTATTTTTTTTGCAAAAAAATATTACATTTTTATTACAAATTCCTATGATTAAATATATTATTTTAAGGCAATACTAACCCGGGTGATTTTATGGGAAAAATTATAGTAAAAAAAGCTAAAAATCTAAAGGGTGAAATTACTATTCACGGCTCAAAAAATTCAGCGCTGCCGATTCTTGCCGCCTCTGTCCTTGCTAACAATAAAACCATACTAAAAAACATACCCGACATATCTGATATAAACAACATGGTTTTGCTTTTATCTTCCCTCGGTTTTAATGTGGCAAAAGATTCCGATTTTTTAACTATTTCGCCTTCAAACGAAATATTAAGCGATGTTAACGAAGATATAGCAGGAAAATTAAGAGGCTCTATTCTGCTTGCAGGTCCTATGCTTGCAAAATTCGGAAAAATTACAATAAGCTATCCCGGAGGTTGTTCCATAGGTTCAAGGCCTATAGACCTGCATCTGAAAGGACTTGAAGCTTTAGGTGCAAAAATCGAAAAAAAACACGGAAAAATCACTATGAATGCTAAAAAGCTTATTGGTGCTAAAATTTACCTCGACTTCCCCTCTGTCGGCGCCACCGAAAATCTTATTATGGCAAGCGCGGTAGCAGAAGGAGAAACCTGTATTGAAAATGCTGCAACCGAACCTGAAATAGTAGATTTGTGTGACTATCTAACAAAAATGGGTGCCCAAATATATGGTTCAGGTACTGAAACTATAAAAATTTGCGGCAAAAAAGAACTTCACGGAACAACTCACAGTATTATACCCGACCGTATAGAAGCCGGAACTTATCTCATTGCAGTTGCGGCAGCAAAAGGAGAAGTTACAATCAAAAACATAATCTGCGACCATTTAAAACCGGTAATACTGAAATTAAAAGAAATGGGTGTTGAAATTGAGGAATATGATAATATATTAAAAGTAAAGTGTGACGGAAAGCTTAAAGCCACTGATATCAAAACACTCCCTTATCCCGGATTTCCGACAGATATGCAAGCTCCGTTTTCGGTATTGCTTTCCCAGGTTAAAGGTTCAAGCATGATTACAGAATCAATATTTGAAAACAGATTCAGACATCTTGATGAATTAAAGAAGATGGGTGCATTAATTAAAACAGACGGAAGGTGTGCATTTATCGAAGGCGGAAAATTATCGGGCGCAAAAGTAATCTCTACTGATTTGCGAAGTGGTGCAGCTCTTGTTATTGCCGGTTTGTGCGCTGAAGGAGAAACCGAAATAGACAATTACGAAAACATTCTTCGCGGCTATAAAAATTTAGATAAAAATCTGATTTCAGTGGGCGCAGATATTAAAATCACAGATTAATTCAGACTCATGTTTAACATAACATATATTTTGTTATTATCATTGACACATATTTAATTTTGTGTTATATTATTGTCTATTATGAGGTGATGACAAAATGTATCTTCCATATGGAATGGATATAAATTCCAAAGACCATATTACTATTAACGGAATTGATGTAACCGAAATAGCCGATGAATACGGAACCCCGGTTTATATCATGAACGAAGAGGCAATAAGAAATAATTGCCGCCTTTTCAAAAAAACACTGAATTCATGTTATGAAAACAACAAGATTTTATATGCATCTAAAGCTTTTTCCTGCCTTTATATGTATAAGATACTTAAAGAGGAAAACCTTGGTGCTGATGTTGTTTCCGGCGGTGAGTTATACACAGCTTTAAAAGCCGGTTTTAACCCTGAAGACATATATTTTCACGGAAATATGAAGTCAGATGATGAGCTTAAATATGCTATTTCCGAAAACATTGGAAGAATAGTTATAGATAACAAAGAAGAACTTCAAAGAGTAAACACTTTTGCAAAAGATGCAAATAAGACTGTAAAAATATCATTCAGAATTAAACCCGGGATTGACGCACATACACATTCATCAATAATGACAGGTCAGATTGACTCGAAATTCGGATTTGCAATTGATAACGGTGAAGCAAAAGAAATCATTTTAGACTCATTAAAGCTTACTAATGTTGAATTATCCGGAGTTCATTGTCATATAGGGTCTCAGATATTTGATATATCACCTTATCTTAAAGCTGTTGATGTAATGCTGGAGTTTATTGCTGACATAAAAAAAGAAACCGGTTTTGAAATTCCCGAACTTAACCTTGGTGGTGGTTTTGGAATCAGATATGAAGAAAACGACAATCCTCCGGCATACAATGAATTTATGGAAGCAATATCTTCAAAAATTAAAGAAACTGCACCTAAATTTAATCTTTCACTTCCCAGACTGGTATTCGAACCCGGCAGATCAATTGTAGGCGAAGCAGGTGTAACTGTTTATAAAACAGGAGCAATTAAGGAAATTAAAGATATAAGAAAATATGTACTTACAGATGGCGGAATGGCAGATAATCCGCGATATGCACTGTATGAAGCAATTTACAGAGCAATTATAGCAAACAAAGCGTCAGCACCGGCAAACGATATAGTTACAATTGCAGGAAAATGCTGTGAATCGGGAGATATTATCGGAAAAGATATGTCTCTTTCAAAAGCTGAAGTCGGCGATTATATAATGATTTTCTCGACAGGTGCATACAATTACTCAATGGCAAGCAACTATAACCGTATTCCAAGATTACCAGTAGTTATGGTAGATAAAAACAAGGCAAAGCTTATCGTAAAAAGAGAAACTTACGAAGATATTATTAGAAATGATATACTATAAGTTCCCCTACTAAATGGGGAATATGCCTCCGTAGTTAAATGGATATAACAAACCCCTCCTAAGGGTTAGTTATCGGTTCGATTCCGGTCGGGGGTGCCAAAGTAAAAATCCTATCGCTTTCGATAGGATTTTTATTTTCATTATTCAATATTTATTAATTCTTACATTCTCTTTCGCAGTTGATATGGTTTACT
>JAZOOC010000056.1:0-2741 GCA_045654825.1 Clostridia bacterium
TCTTCCTAAGACCGCTTGGCCTCCGACTTTATCGCGATCTTGTTTCTGCGGTAAAAGAGCAGGGCCTTGAAATATATAATCCCATACACGGTGAAAGCTTTGAATTAGGTGGAAGTGTTGTTGAGGTTTTTGGACCGGTAAATGAGGCGCCTGAAAATGTAAACGACAGTTCAATTGTTCTTAAAATTACTTATCAGGATATTTCCGTTTTATTTACAGGAGATGCAGAATACGAATCCGAGCATCTTATGTTAAATGAAGGATATAATCTTGAATCAACTGTTTTAAAAGCACCTCATCATGGAAGCGATTCATCTTCTTCGTACAGCTTTTTAAGAGCTGTAAATCCCGAATATATTGTTATATCGGTTGGCGATGATAATTCATACGGACATCCTCACGATAATGTGCTTTCAAGATATTCTGCACTTGGAGCAGAAGTGTTAAGAACCGATATAAACGGAACGGTTATTTTAAAAAGTAACGGTTATGATATAGAAGTTTCCAAAGAAAGAGATTCAGGGGATTCAATTAATAACGATGGTGGAAATTATATCGGAAATAAAAATTCAAAGGTTTATCACCATCCCTCATGCAACGCACTTCCAAAAGAGAAAAACAGGGTATTTTTTGAGGATTTATCAGAAGCTGAAAAAGAAGGATATATACCTTGCGGAAATTGTATAAATTGACAAAAAAATACCGTAATATTTTCGTAAAAATATATTGACAAATTATTTTTGTGTGATATAATATAGGTAAGAAATTAGAATTTAGGTAGACTCGAGCTACTTAGGTTTCTGTTCCATCTTGTTCTATCAAAGATTATATTTTTTTTGGAGGTAATGAATATGAAAAATTATTTAAAACCCCAGATGGAATTAAACCAGTTCAATCTTAAAGAGAACGTAGCTTCCATCGATACTTGGGTTAACCAGTCTGGTAATGAAGGTTACAAAACAGCTGGTATCACTACATATCTTGTAAATTCCTAATTCAAGATTTCTTAATAAAACGCCGGGTCTTCGAACCAATCCCCGGAGTTTTATTCAGGGAAAAGCCCTATTTGCGGTATGGGTATTTTCCTTTTCCTTACTTTTGTGCGGAAAAAGTAAGGATAAAAAAACACACTTTCGTTTGAAAGTGTGTTTTTTTCATATATAATTATCTGTAAACATGAAAACCGTTTCCAACTATCTGTTGAGATTCAGAAAAGATAATAAATGCATCGGGATCGATAGCAAGTATCTTTTTCTGAAATGGAGGTATTTCATTCTCTTTTAATGCGCAAACAAGCATTTGCTTTTCTTCCATAGTGTATCCGCCGACAACATCTATGATTGTAACACCTCTCGGAGATGTTGAAATAAGATATGTTGCAATATCGTTCCCTTTTTCAGTTATAACAAATGCGAGCTTTGAAATATTAAGCTTTCTTATTAGAAAATCTATTGCATATGTTGATAAGAAAAGTGCAATAATGCCATATAAAACAAGGTCGATTGTTTTAAATACCAGAAGGGAAGTAATAATAACAACAGAATCGACAAACAACAGCATTTTTCCTATTTCCATATGCGGAATAAAATACTGGATAAGTCTCGCAAGAATATCTGTTCCTCCGCTTGAAGCACCGCATATAAGAGTAAGACCGATACCGAATCCATAAAGTATTGAGCCAAAAATTGTTGCTAAAAATATATTATCGGTAACAGGAGGAATATATGAGAACAGCTGAACAAATAAAGACAGCAAGCCGGCTCCCAAAAGTGTTTTAACAGTAAATTCTTTACCTAAGAATTTAAGCCCGCAAATCAAAAGGAATAAGTTAATAAATCCGAATGATAAACCTGTAGGAATTTTAAATGAATGGTAAAGAATAGTTGATATACCCGAAACGCCGCCGCTTACAATTTTATTCGGAACATAAAATAAGCTTATTGCTGCCGCGGTTATTAATAGTCCTAAAATTATAATAAAATATGATTTAAGCTTTTTCATTTGTGTTACCTCAATCAGTCGTTCTCAAAAAGCGGAGTTGAAAAATATCTTTCAGCTGTATCCGGAAGAACTGTTACAACTGTTTTTCCTTTTCCCAGCTTTTTCGCAAGCTTTATTGCTGCCGCAACATTTGTTCCGCTTGATATTCCACACATAAGTCCTTCATATCTTGCAAGGTCTTTAGAAGTTTTAATAGCTTCTTCATCAGTTATTATACATATATCTTCATATATTGATGTATTTAAAATTGAGGGGATAAGACCATCGCCGATTCCCATCTGCAGATGAGTACCGATTGTTCCGCCGGCAAGTATAGCAGCATTTTCAGGCTCAACTGCCCAGATAACAATATCGGGGTTTTGTGCTTTTAAAACTTCGCCGATACCTGTTATTGTTCCGCCTGTTCCGATACCTGAACAAAAGCCGTGTATAGGACCTGCGACCTGCTCTAATATTTCAAGACCTGTATGATGCTTATGTACCATCGGATTTGCAGGATTTTCAAATTGTTGAGGAATATAAACATTGCTGTCTTCCTCAGCCATACGGATAGCAGTTTTCAAACATTCATCAATACATTTACCAATATTTCCGTCATCGTGAACAAGAATAACCTCTGCACCGTAATGCTTGATAAGCTTTCTTCTCTCTTCGCTTACCGAATCAGGCATAATGATTTTTGTTTTATAGCCTTTTACTGCACCTGCAAGTGCAAGACCTATTCCCTGATTTCCGCTTGT
>JAZOOC010000057.1:0-4607 GCA_045654825.1 Clostridia bacterium
AAGGCATCTGCTTGCTGATACAGCGAGAGGCGAAGTTTGTTTATAGCAAGAAAAGATTGAATTTTCATAAAAACCGAATATTTTCGGTTTTTATACCTATGTTTTTGTTTTTCGCATTTTTTAAATTACATATTTTTACCCTTTTCTTGCGTTCCGGAGTTTTTTAACATCCCCATTTGTTTATCTGATTATAACCTTTTTCTTTGCCATATACTTTGTCATATTATCCGGAATACCCTTATTCGTTACAATGTAGTCGACTATATCTAAATCAGAAATTTTTGTAAACGCGCTGCGGTTAAATTTTGAATTATCAGCGGCAACTATTCTTAAGTTTGATTGTTCGAGCATAATACGCGCAATTTCAGACTCTTTATCATAATATGTTGAAAGACCGTTATTGATATCAATACCATCTACCGATAATATCAACTTGTCGGCATGGTATTTTTTTAATTGTTTTATTGCATCATCACCGAAGGTAAACTGGTATTTCGAATTTATTAATCCGCCAAGAAGAATTATATTGAAATTCGGGTTTGAAGTACCTTCAAGAGCAATAGCAACAGAGTTTGTTACTATACTTAAGTTAAGATGTTGAGGAATGGCACGAAACACAAGAAGGGTAGTAGTGCCTGAATTAAGCATAATTGTATCGTTATCTTCAATCATTCCTGCAATTTTTTTTGCAATAAGCTCCTTTTGTTCCTGATTGGCAGACATACGCTGATTAAGATTCATACTGTAATAAGGCTTATAAGAGCTTACTGCACCGCCGTGTACGCGCGCTAACAGACCTTTGCTTTCCATATCTGCAAGGTCGGTACGGATTGTTACTTCGGAAGTCTCAAAAAGCTTGCTCAGTTCTCTTACCTTGGTGCTTCCGTTTTTGTTTAATATTTCAAGTATTTTTCTTCTTCTTTCATCAGCTGTCATAATTTAAACTCCTTTTTTTAATTATTTATATGATACATTAAACTTTCGGTTTTGTCAATCGAAAACCGAAACGAAAGTAAAAACTTTCGGTTTTTAAAAAAACACAATCAAAACGAAAAAAGTTTATTGACATAACCTGCCGTTTGGTGTAAAATATAGGCATGATATTATGTTGATAAAGGAAGTGCAGGATATGAATAAAAAAATAGCTTTTGTTTGTTTTGGAGAGATCAACACGCCGATAGACAGACTTAATATGAAACATGATGAAGGTTTTGATGTTATAAAATCTTTAGGATACGATGTTTTTGACGGCGGTCTTGTAATAGACGATCCCGAATATAAAACTGCAGATGCGGCGATAGAAAAAATTATTGATAAAGATTTTGCTGCTCTTGTTGTCTGCGTTGCAGGGTGGGTACCCACACACGCTGTTATAAGAGTAACAGACCATTTCAGACATATTCCCATGCTTTTATGGGGTCTTTGCGGCTGGAAAGAAAACGGCAGAATAATAACAACAGCAGAACAGGCGGGAACAACTGCAATACGACCTGCTTTTGAAGCACTCGGATATTCCTTTAAATATGTTTATAATATTATCGGAAAAGATTATCCTCTTAAAAAGATAAATGCATATCTTACGGCTTGCGTTGCAAAAAAAGAATTAAGAAGCTCTCGTATAGGAACTATGGGCTATCGCGATATGCTTTTATACGGAACACAGTTTGAAGGAAACAGCATGAGAGGGCAGATCGGCGTTGAGGTTGAACCCTTTGAAATGCTTGAAATGCTTAAGAATATTGAAAAGCTTTCCGAAAAAGATATTAACGACGGTGTAGAGTTTGTAAAATCCAACTGGAAATTCAATAAGGAATGTGACGATAAGGTTATCATAAACGGTGTTAAATATGCCCTTGCAATCGGTATGAAGATAAAAGAGAGAGGTTGGGAAGCAATAACGCTTTTAGATGTAGACGGAATGAAAAAGCTCCTCGGTTTTCCTCCGGCAATGGTATTTATGCTTCTTGAACATTACTACGGAGTTTTAACTATTCCTGAAAATGATATTATGGGTGCCGTAACTCAGCTTGCTATGAAATATCTTACTAATCAGATTGTTCCTTATCTTGAATACTACGAATTTTTTGAAGAAAGCATGCTTATAGGTGTACCCGATTTTGTTCCAAAGGCAGTAACAGACGGTGATGTTACAGTTCTTCCTGCGGCTTTCGGACTTCTTGATTCATCGCTTCTTAATGTATCTAAAGTAAAAACAGGCTATGTAACCTGTGCAAGAATATATTATCTTAACGGAAAATATAAAATGCATGTCTATACAGCAGAAGCTAAAAATCCTCCTGCGTGGAACGAATATGGTTGGGATGACCCCGCTCCTCAGCTTCCGAGTCTTGAAGTATTCCCGGATAGCTGCACAGTAGAAGAATTTGCAGAAAATGTTGCAGGTCAGCATGTTTTGGTTGCTTATGGTAACTATGTTGAAGAAATAAAAGATTTTTGCAAGCTTATGGATATTGAGCTTGTTATGTAATCGGAGAAAACAAAATGTATATTGGAATTGATTTAGGCAGTACGAATATCAAGGCGGCAGTTTATGATGAAAATCTTAAACTGATAGACCGCCGGAGTATTCCTGTAACATATATAAGAGAAAACGGCTTTGTTGAGTTTAATGCTTTAGAATATGCAAAAAATCTTACAGAGCTTCTCTCCATAATGATTAGGGATAACAATATAAATACTGTTTCAGAAATAGCCTTTACAGGTCAGGCAGAATCTTTGGTGATTATAGGCGAAAACGGAGAGCCGCTTATGAATGCCATATCCTGGATGGACGAACGGTCGGTTCAGGAATGCGAAGAGCTTACAAAAATTTTCTCTAAAGAAGAATGCGAGAATGTTACAGGTCAGCAGGCAGTTCTTCCAACATGGCCCGCAACAAAAATTTTATGGCTTAAAAGAAACAGACCCGAAGTTTATAATAATGCACAAACTTATATGCTTCTTAAGGATTACGTTGTTTTTTATCTTACGGGTGTAAAGGTTTCGGATATGTCGATTGCAACCTTTTCCTTTTATTTTGATATTTATAAAAAATGTTATTGGAAAAGAATGCTTGATGAAATAGGAATAACAAAAGATAAGCTTCCGCCTCTTTGTGAGCCTTGTACGGTTGCAGGAAATTTAAAACCCGATATTTCCGTTAAACTCGGTATCGTAAATTTACCTAAAGTAAATGTGGGAACTCTTGATCATTTTGCAGGAATGATAGGTACGGGAAATATAAGCGAGGGTAAAATAACCCTTTCGACAGGTACCGTTATGGCAATGGCGACTTTTTCAAAAGAGCCTGCATCAGATGTTAAGGGGATAGCAATGCATTATGGTTTTATTCCCGATACACATATTATGCTTCCTGTTGCAGAAAGCGGCGGAGTAAGTCTTGAATGGTTTAAAACCAACTGTATGAAGGATATAAGCTTCAAAGAGATAGATGAAGAAATAAGCTTAAGAAAAAGAAATAAACTTCTCTTTCTTCCATATATTGTAGGAACAAACTCTCCCGAGTTTGACAGCCGTGCAACCGGTGTTTTCTGGGGACTAAGGCAGGAGAATGATTCTTACGATATGGCATATGCCGTAATGGAGGGTGTAGCATTTCTTCTTAAAAAGAATTGTGAATACATAGAGAAGAATAACACTTTGGTAAATTCAATAATAGCTACCGGCGGCGGTTCAAAAAGTGATGTGTGGTGTCAGCTTCAGGCGGATATTACAGGGCTTCCTGTGCTTATCCCCAAAGAAAAAGAAGCCGCATGCTTAGGTGCCGCAATAATTGCAGCTGTGTCTGACGGCAAAATAGAAAGTTTAGAGAAAGCGTCAGAATTAATCGAATTTGAAAAAATATTTGAGCCGTCAGGTGATGAAAATCTTAAAGAAAAATATAAACAGTTTAATCAACTTTATGATTTCTCATGTAACTTAAAAGGAGGAAATTAAAATGAGTAAAATCAAAATCGGCTGGGCGGAAGAAACACTTGTGCCCGAAGGACTTAAAGTAAATCTTGCGGGACAGTTCTTTGAAAGAATTTCAGAATATGTGGAATCGGAAATAACGGCAACTGCTATGGCTGTGGAGGCAGATGGCGAGCAAATGATTATGGTTTCTGCTGATATGACAGGCATTCCACAGTACGTTATGGAGTTGGTAAGAGAAAAGTTCTCCAAACTTTGCGATGATATTGATCCTAAAAAGATTATAATTGCGGCTACTCATACTCATACATCACATACAATACATACAATAAAAAAATCCGACGGAATTGCAGGGTCCAGTCATGCAAGACAGCTTTTAGAGGAATTTCTTCCCGAAGGAAAAACTTATGAAACACTTGTAACAGCAGATGATACTGTAATGAAACCTGAAGACGCAACTGAGTTTGTTACAGATAAAATTGCACTTGCCGCAAAAAAGGCGTGGGAAAACCGCGAGGAAGCATACTATGCCAATGAATTCGGTCGTGCAGCAGTAGGTATGTGCAGAAGAGTTTCATATACAGACGGAAGCGCACAGATGTGGGGAGATACAGACACAGCAACTTTTGATGCATTAGAAGGCGGTAACGACCCGGGTATTGAACTTATTTATA
>JAZOOC010000058.1:0-4137 GCA_045654825.1 Clostridia bacterium
TCACAGCAACAATAACATCCGGCAATCACAGCAAAACCAAGCTTTTCTTACTTACTGTACTAAATGAAAATCAAGGCGGTTTTTCCAAACCTGTGCTTCCAAATCTGGGAACTTTGGTAGATGATGATTTCGAAGATGGTATATTGGACGAGAGAATTGTTTTTGAAAAATTTGAAAATGGCGCTGTTGTTGAATCGGATGGAAAGCTTAAAATAAGCAGAGGCGATTCTGCAAATAGTTCACAAGGTGTATATGCAACATACTATTTTGATGAGGATACCGAAGGGGTAGGACACACGGGAGTTATTTGCATTGAATATGATATTACCAAATCACCTGTAAATAAGCAGTTGCAGATGCATTTATATTCTCAGCGTCTCCAGCAGGAATTTGTGCGATGTGTATGGCGTAACAACGGTACATTCAGAAATATTGAATCACTTACCGGAAATGCATATAATGATGAAACCATCCATCTTACTTTTTTAATTGATACAGAAAGCCAGACGGTTTCATGGTGGGTTAATGATACTTTAGAGGGAGTGAGTCTTGCGCCTCACTCAGCAGATGCTGTTAATGTCAAAGCTATTAAGCTTTATTTGACAGGCGGAAATGCCTATAACAGCGAAGTGTATCTTGATAACCTGAAGGTTTACTACAGCGCGCTTCCTGAATATATAAAGCTTACTAATGATGTGGCTGCCATAACATCTGAAAGTCTTTTGACAGCACCTGCAAATATGCTTGATGCAAGTCTTATAAAAGATGATTTGAAATTACCGACATCAGGGGAGTATGGCTCTGAAATTTCGTGGACATCTTCACATCCCGGCATTATTTCATCAGATGGTACTGTAACAAGACCCGAACCCGGTGTATACAGTGAAAATCAGCAGGTTGTGCTCACAGCTACTGCAGTTAATAATGGAACTTCAAAGTCTAAGGCTTTTGTGTTTACAGTTATAAATAAATCAAGTGATGAGGATGCTGTTGATATGGACTTCAATGCTCTGACATATGGTCTTATATCAACAGAGTCGACAGATGATACCAGAATGAGTCTTAATTTTATTTCAGAAGGACCCTATGGTTCAGAAATATACTGGAAATCTGACAACGAAAAGGTCATCACAAAGAGCGGAAGAGTTATCCGTCCCGATGCAGGAAGCGGAGATGTCACAGTAAATATCAGTGCAACTGTTGCTAAAGGAAGCGTAAACCTTACAAAAACATTTACTGTTACAGTTAAACAGGAGGAAAGCTTTGTTGAACCCGAAGGATTTATGACCGATGAGGAATTCTTTGGAAAATGGGATTCATCCCTTGGAACATGGTCTGTTGCCGGAAAGCTTGATTATGAGGAGTTTTCCAAGCTAAGCGCAGTTGAGGCTGCAGCAAAAACAGGCGACTATGATAAAGCCAAGGAAGAGCTCCTTAGCTACATGAGAAACAGAACTGCCAGAAATTCGCTCAAAATGTCAAACCGTAACACAAACTGGGCAAATATGACAGCCGATATGTTTGGAAGCAAAATGAAGTGCTATTATATGTCGGAATTCACTTCAGGTTCAAACTGGGGTTTATCAAAAATGAACCTTGACACACAGTGGCTTAGCCTGGGAGGTATGACAAGTCTTATCCTTATGGCGCGTCACAATGAATCAAGCTACACAGAGATAGCATCAATTCAGAATGTTAACGAGGAGTATCATCCAAAGCTTACACTTGTTGTCAATGGTGTAACTCGTGTGTATGAAGCTATATGTGATGCAGATATGCGTGCGGGCGATTTTATAAGACAAAACACAGGCGGAAAAACTGAAACCTTTAAAGTAAAAAGCTTTGGAGATTTATTAAGCAATGAAAACTATAGAGGTATTATTAAGTTTGACCTTTCGGATATAAAGGAAAGCGACAAGGTTACATCAGCTGAGCTTTCTCTATATGCAAGAACAGTTCCTGCAGCAGCCGGTAATAAGGAAATAGTTGTTTTCTATGAGCCCAACACAACCTGGGATGAGGAAACAGTAAACTGGAAAACTATCGTAGGTACTGTATATAGCTACTCCGGAATACCCGGCGGACCTGACTGGGGCGGCATCACAGGAGCAGATGTGGAATATAAATATCAGCTTGCGCGTTTTGCATGGCTTGTTCCATTAACTCTGGAATGGAAGCTTACAAATAATGATAAATATGTTAAAACAGCTATATGGCTTATGGAGGATTTTTTAAGAGACAGAGGTGCAAGTATAAATCAATATGGTGACGAAGGCTCAAGAGGTCAGTTCCCGCGTTCGCTTGACACTTCGGGTCGTCTTGACAGATGGAGAATGTGTATAGATGCATTGGTAGATTCTGAATATATGACAGCCTACACCTGCACAGCAATATTAAAGCATGTCTGGGATGCCACAACCTCACTTGTTTATTTTAATAAAGGTGCAGGTAACTGGTATCAGTCGGAAATGATGAGTATTATAAGGTCTGCATCAATGTATCCTGAATTTGTTGATGCTAACGCCGAAGAAGGTCTTAATTGGGATGTATTTGCGAGAGATTCATATGAAAACGACCTTGTGTTTGTAAATTTCCATCCTGATGGTGCCTATGTTGAATGTTCCGATGACTACAGCAGAGGCTCAATGAAGGGTTATGTGAATTATAAAACAAGCCTTCTCGAAGATGGTCTTGATGTAAGCGAGGAATATAATGAGATACTGAAAAAAGGCACTCTCTATAATTCGCTTCTTCTCACACCTGCAGGCGACAGTATTCTTTACGGCGATTCAGAGCCTGAAACCGATACAATTCAGACATATCCCGAAATTGTTGAATGGTTTGGTGACCATGAGCTTGAATATGTGGATACTTTAGGAAAAAAGGGCACAGCACCATCATGGACATCCAAGCTTTATCCCGATAAAAGGGAAGCATTTTTACGCTCCGACTGGAGTCGCGATGCACTCTACCTTTTCACAAATGCCAGGGGTAAAGGCGGTCATGCCCATGCTGATGATAACCATATAACCGCATATGCCTATGGAAGAACTCTCCTTTCTGATATGGGTGAATTCGGATATAGTTCATTAAACCCCTATCGTCAGTGGGGAACAAGCACAATAGCACACAACACCGTTGAAATAAATGAAACCACACAGTATGGTAAAGCGGCGTATGCAGGTGAAAAAGATCCCAACGGAACAGGAACAATAGAAAATTTTGTTACAGATGAGTCATATGATTTCTTAAGTATGACAACATACAACAACGAAGGTTTCACACATCAGAGAAACACTATGTTTACTAAGCCTAACTATTGGATTGTCACAGACTATATTGTGCCAAAGGATTTATCTTCCGCAAATAGCTATAAACAGCTTTGGCATATGCTTCCCGGTTCAGATATAACAATTGATAGTGCAAGCGGCACAATCCGCTCCAATTTTGCAGAAGGAGCAAACATTATTGTTCAATCGGTAGATTCCGATGCTTCAACCGTAAAAGAGCTTGGATGGTATGACAGAGCACAGCTTAATCTGATGGAAGTTGACTATGGTTATTTCCATAAGACAAATAAAACCGGTATAACAACTTTCAACACCGTTCTTGTTCCTTACCGTGGCGGAAGCACTGCCACAGTAAATTCCGAAGCACTGGATGTATCGGCAGATGCATCTCAGGCAACAGGCATGAAAATAAACACAGTTATAGATGGTGAAGAAACAACAGGTTATTATTATCTTTCCTATGAAGATAATCCGTCCATAGCAAGGACATTTGGCAAATATACCACAGACGGTCAGCTTGCTTTTGTTCTGGAAAACAACACCAAAGGTGGATTTGATGCAATCAATATGAAAAATGCATCTTTTGTAAAAACTTCGGAAGGCAATGATGTTGTTGTGCTTGGCTCCAAGGCAGACAGTGTTTCTGTTGAATGGGTTGGAACAGAGTTAAAGCTCACAGCACAGGGAATTGACTTAACAAAAGTAAAAATTCTTGTAGGAAGCAATGTGAAAAAATTCACCGTCAATGGTGAGAGTAAAGAATTCTCAATTACAGACGGATATTTAACCACAGCTGCTGTTAAAAAAGAAGATGTTATCGTAAATGACCCAAGTGCCAATAAAGGTG
>JAZOOC010000059.1:0-1890 GCA_045654825.1 Clostridia bacterium
GCCGTACCCTGAATAGGTGTATTAAGTGCAATTCTTTCTCCCGCCTGACGGATATTGAAATTCCTGTCCGAAAGCTCCCTTATATATCTTATTCTTCCAAACAATGTTTTAACATAGCCGTATTCCTTTGCGTTTTCGACTATATTGGTCATATATCCTCTTATATTCGGATATTCGTTAAGATAATTCTCTATAATATTTTTGGCATCCTTACGGCTTATTCCCAAATCCTTTGCGAGTGAAAATTCGGTTTTTCCGTAGATTATTCCAAAATTAACCGCTTTTGCCTCGCTTCTCATTTTATCGGTAACCTCATCATAAGGAACTTTATTTATTTTTGAGGCTGCCTGACGGTGTATATCCTCTTTGTTTTTAAAAGCATTTATAAGATTTTCGTCTCCGCAAATCTGTGCAAGAACACGAAGCTCTATCTGTGAATAGTCGGCAGAAACGAAAATATTTCCCTTTTCTTTAGGAACAAATATTTTTCTTAATTCTCTGCCCTCTTTTTTCTTTATAGGTATATTCTGCAGATTGGGTTCCGAGGAAGAAAGTCTTCCGGTCTGAGTTACCGTCTGGTGAAATTTTGAATGGATAAGTCCGTCTTCACCTATAAAATTCATCATACCGTCTATATATGTGGACTTAAGCTTTGAAACCATACGGTATTCAATCAGTTTTTCTATTATGGGATGCTCTCCCTTTAATGCTTCAAGCACTTCTATTCCCGTGCTGTAGCCTGTTTTTGTTTTCTTCTGTGCTTTAAGTCCAAGCTTTTCAAAAAGTATTTCTCCAAGCTGTTTGGTTGAATTTATATTAAAGCTTTCGCCTGCAAGCTCTGTAATTTCCATTGTAAGCTCATCAAGTCGTTTTGAAAGCTTTTCGCCTGTTTCATAAAGAGTTTCTTTATCTGCTCTTATTCCTCTTATCTGCATATCTGCAAGAATTTTAACAAGGGGCATTTCAACAGTATAAAACAGTTTGTCGGCACCTGTATCCGAAAGAACATCGTTTAATGCTCCGCAGATTTCGGGAAGAACGGCAATGGCCTCATAATCCTCTTCAATCGATACTTTTATTGCAGTAAATGCTATATTGGAAAGCCTGTAATCTCCCTCCGACGGGTCTGCCACATAGGCGGCAATCTTTATATCAAAGGAGGGATTATTATATTTAATTCCAAGTTTATCGAGAATAACTATATGCTCCTTTATGCCATAGGAATATTTATTCATTTTTTCATTTTCAAAAATCGGCTTTAAAATATCGGTATGTTCAGCAAGCTTACCGTTTACGACGATATTTTCAGCCTTTATGAAAATTTCTTCTCCGGTAATGAGATAATAAAAATTATCTCTTATATGAAGAACCTTTGAAAAATCGTCTGATAAGTCTATTTCCTTTTTTTCGTTCCTTCTTGTAAGTCCGTATTTTTTTATAAAGGCACCAAATTCAAGCTTTTCAAAAATTGAAAGAAGTCTTTCTTGGTCGTAGTCTTTTCTTTCTGCTTCTTCAAGAGAGAAATTTATCGGAGCTTCTCTGTTTATGGTTGCAAGATGGTAGCTTAAAAATGCTTTTTCTTTATCGTTTAAAAGTTTTTCTCTTACTCCCTTGGAGATAGTTTTTGAGTCTATATTTTCATAGATTTTATCTATAGTTGAAAATTCCTTTAAAAGTTTTGTTGCGGTAACCTCGCCCACACCCGAAACGCCGGGAATATTATCCGAAGAATCCCCCATAAGACCTTTGAGATGTATAAATTCATAGGGTGTCAGTCCGTATTTTTCAAAGACCGCTTTATCATCATATATATCTGTGCCTGTTTTTCCTGCTTTGGTAGTAACAAGCATAATTTTTGTTTTCTCTGACGCGAGCTGCAAATCGTCGCGG
>JAZOOC010000060.1:0-26698 GCA_045654825.1 Clostridia bacterium
ATCATTAATGCTTGCGGTAATAATGCTGTTATCTTCTTTAAGCTTTTCTGCTTTCGCCGAAGAGCTTAATGTAACAGCTTCAATCGGAACAATCTATCCGGCTTTTTCTGCAAGTGTATATAATTACGATATTATTCTTCCCGCGGGAAATTCATCTCTTCCCGTTCTTTCAGCAACAGGTGCAACAGTTGAAAATCAGCCAGAATTTTTGGGAGATACAGCAGTTGTTAAAACCTCGGGCGGTGCAGAATATAAATTCACAGTAAGAGCACCTTATGAAACTAAAACTACTGCAGATACAAATAATTCTGTTAATGCAGTTGAAATGACAAGTGTTCAACTTGCAAGCCCTAATTCAGCACTTGCTACTTATAATCCTTCAAATAGCGATACATATAGAAATAATGCGTATTTATCTAAAGTATATAGTACAACTGCCCCCAA
Source organism: Clostridia bacterium (assembly GCA_045654825.1). Lineage (GTDB taxonomy): Bacteria > Bacillota > Clostridia > UMGS1840 > HGM11507 > JAZQFU01. Next base: position 445 of record JAZOOC010000060.1, read on the forward strand.
AACAGTATATGGGTTAATTATGTTTGACTTAACTGATAAAAATGTTGATCCATATGGAAAATTTGAATTGAAATTAGTTCAATACGGAAGCTACGGAGATGGTGATGGTTTAGTTGTTAATATAAAAGCTGCAAATATAACAGATAAGTGGACTTTTGAAACCAGAAATGTTCCAACAGGATATCAGTCCGCTACTTATAACAGAACACTTGGTGCAACAGGAAGCTCAATTGAACAATCACCATCGGTAAGTTTTACAACAGGTCTTGGTACAGGTAAAGAATATATATTAGATGTATCAGATATTGTAAGAAACAGACTTATGAAAAAAATTAAAAAGTTTAGTTTGGTACTTGAATTGGATTACGATTCTTTGGCTGCAGAATATTCAGATGGGACTTCAGCTGCACAAGCTTTTTTCTGTAATCATAAGCATTCTACTGCAAAAAATCGTCCAACTCTTACATACTATCCTGTACTAAAAGGAACAGACGCAACACTTAAAAATGTTGAAGTATCAGACGGTATATTAGATAGTGATTTCAGCAAAGATGATTTATCATATCAGGTGGGTGTTCCCGAAGGCAAAACTCCAAAGTTCAAGTTTATGCCAACAGACAGTCATGCCAATGTGGAGGTTATTCCTGCAAGTGCGGAAAATAACAATACCGCATCCGTTAAGGTAACCTCTCACGACGGACAAAACGAAAAAATTTATACTTTCGAGTATGTTACACTCGCAGAAGCGGGGATTACCGAAAACGGAAAAGCAGAAGTTAAAGAAACATACTTTGAAAACGAAGACGGAAAAATTGATGAGCTTGAAAATTCTGATACTGTTAATTTAAAAGCGGTTATAAGAAATAACAATCTTAACGAAAAAAATGTTGTTTTATTAACCGTTATGAAAGAAAACGGAATTTTCAAAAAGGTATGCGATATTAAAGAAGCTGCACTTTCTGTAGGAAACAACAAGGTTTCTTCAAACAGCTTTACTCTTCCCGCATCGGTTTCGGGAGTTTCTCTGGAAAGCTATATTTTTGAAAAAACAACTGTTAATTCAGAAGTAAGCTATACTCCGTTGTGTGATAAAACTGAGCTTCCGATATCTTCCTATCAGGGAGAAATATTAAGCGCAGAAAAAAGAATTCAGTATAAGCTTGAAGGCGAAAATATTGTTTTCTACGGTAAGGCAGAACCAAATGAAAATGTACCTTTCGTTCTTATGAAGCCGGGAAAAATAATATCTGAATTCACATCAAGCGACTATTCAAAGGTTGAAGCAATAAATCTTGTTAAGGCAAACGAAAACGGAATATGGGAATATAAAATCGCTGTTCCCACTTCAAATGATTATTATAATGCTTATACAGGTAAAGCAGAAGAAGATCATATAAAATTCCTTCATACCGCACTTTCTGATAAAACAGGTATAGTAGGGGATGCTTATGATGATATATTTGATAATGATTCTGAAACTGCTGTAGCAAATCTTGCTTCAACTCTCGGTTTAACATCAGCTTCAAACATCAACGATATTATTTTAGGTCTTGATACAACTTCTGTTACTATAGCAAACGAAGAGGCAGTTTTATCACTTCTTACAAGCCTTTCAAAAGAAAATTTTGAAACAAAGCCTGTTCCTGCAACAGAAGAGGATATCGAAGAATTTTCAAAATTATATAATCAGGCAATTATTTTATCAAAGCTTAACTCCGGAACAAAGGTGTTAGTTCCCGAATTAATAACTGCATTTGAAATGTCTGATTTAACATCACTTAATGATGAAGTGATTGATACAGTTTGGGTTGAAAATTCAGTTTTGAATAAAGCTATAACAACCAAAGCTTCTCTTTATACCTTGCTTAAAGATGCAATTTTATTATCTGTTATAAATACATCGCAGAACCCCGACTACACAATGAATAAGATAGCAACCTACGGAAGCTATCTTGGACTTGATATGACAGGCTACGGAAATATAGGAACATGGCAGGATGAAATTATAACCGAGCTTTCGGGTTATGTTCCGTTTGAAAACAGAGAAGATATTCAGACAGACTTTTCAACACTTGTTACCAAATATTCAAATCCTCCATATACAATCTCCGGCGGCGGTAACGGCGGAGGCGGAGGAGGCGGTGGCGGCGGCTATCGTCCTTCGCAGAATATTTCCGGTGTTCCGTCCGGCGGCGGAATAAACGGTTCGGGCGAAATTCATACCGAAGACCTTAAGCCCGCAAAAGTAAAAGTCTTTGGCGATATTGCTACAGATAACTGGGCATATGAGCCTACAAAATACCTTTCCGAAAAAGGAATTATAAACGGCGTAGGTAACGGAAACTATTCACCAAACACCTCCGTAAAAAGAGAAGAGTTTGCAAAGATATTATGTCTTGCATTCGAGCTTGAAGAAAAAGAAGAAGAAATCGAGTTTAATGATGTATCAAACTCCGACTGGTATTACAGCTATGTTAAAATTGCATATCAGCACGGCGCAATCAACGGAACAGGCGACGGTCTGTTTGGTTCGGGAAGCGGTCTTAAAAGACAAGATATAGCCGTAATTTTAGCAAGAGTTTTAAACTTATATGAAGAAGCGGATGAAGTATTCACCGACGATTCAGAAATTTCCGACTATGCTAAAGAAGCGGTTTATACATTAAAAACACTCGGCATTTTAAACGGAACAGGTGACGGCGCATTTGATCCTCTGCGCCCTGTAACCCGTGCGGAATGTGCAAAAATTGTTTACGAACTGGTAAAGGAGGTAAAATAATATGAAGAAAATACTTTCACTTATATTATGTCTTGCATTCATTGCAGGAACTTTTACCTTTGCGCAAGCATCTGCATATAATATTCCGGAAAATGCAGAAGAAATAAAAGGACTTCTTATGGCAACCGGAATTATCAATGAAGAATTCGAAATTTCAGGAAGAAACCTTTCAAGAGGGGAGTTTACTTCACTTGTAATCAAAGCTTCAGGTCTTTCAGATTATATAAGCGATAAAATAGCCGAAAATAGTTTTTCGGATGTAGCTGCTGATAATCCTTATGCTCCTTATATCGCAGCAGCAAAACAAAGAGGATATACTTTTGGTTATTCAGACGGAACATTCCGTCCCGACGAAACAATATCCTTTATAGAAGCTGTTGTATATATTATAAGACTTATGGGATATACAGATATTGCAGAAGCTAAAATGGGATTCCCGGTAGGGTATTTAACCACTGCTGATTATATCGGTATTATTGATGGTCTTGATATACCGATGGATACTCCATTAACATCAGAAATTGCTGTTCATCTTTTATTCAATGCTCTAAATTCAAGAGTTATGGAGATAAATTCCTATAATCCCGACGGAAATTCGTTCAAAATAAGCTACGGAAATTATCTTATGTATCAGAGCTTCGGCATTGATATTATAAAAGGTGTAATGGACGAGGTTGATATTTCTGCACTTATCGGTTTAAACGATTTATCTCCATACACCGTTTCGGTAAACGGAGTTATTATCGATATCGGTAAGTTATCTCCCAATTATCTTTTGGGGTATAATGTAACTGCATACTATAAATACGAAAAGAGCAAAAATATTCTTGTTTATGTATCAAAAGATGCATCCAAAAATAATCTTAAAAGAGTAAAAATTTCGGATATAACAAACATTGCAAATCAAACTGTAACTGCAACAGACAGCACAGGAAAAACATCTGATTATAAATATAAAAGCGGTGCAGCAATACTCTATAACGGAGTTGCAACAAAAGCCTTCTTTAATACCTCAATATATGTTGAAAACGGAGTTAAGCTTCAAGGATATGTAGAGCTTTTGGATAACAACGGAGATAATATTGCAGATGTTGTTAATGTTGATGCATATGAAGAGTTTATTGCAGGTAAAAAGAGCACCAACGATAAAGTTCTTTATGATAAAAATAATCCGAAAAACAGTGTTGTTTTAGATACAATAACAAACGACCCTTATACAATAATTTTTGATGAAAATGGCGAAGAAATTTCCTTATCAAAAATTGCATCGGGTATGAGTGTTATAATTAAGAAATCCAAACAGGCTTATCAGGGATATATTAAAGTTCTTGTTTCTTCAAAAAACATTACAGGAACACTTGAAGCAAAATATGAAGAAAACGGCGGATATTTTGTAACAATGAACGGAACTGAATATCCTTTAACAGCATACGGTAATAAATATTATAATTCTGATTTCTACGGAAAAAATGTAACAGCAGTTTTAAATGCGTTCGGCGAAGTTTGTTATATTGAAGAATCTTCCGATTCCGGTGCACAGCTTGGAGTTTTAAAAGGAATGAAGGTTGCGGCAAATGAGCACGATAAAACCATATTCTATATTTATTCCGAAAAGGGCGAAGATATAGAAGTGGAACCTGCCAAATGGATTAAAGTAGATAACGATACCTATAACGGAACAAACAGAACAATAATGGCAACTGTTAAGGGAAATCTGGATGCTGTTGCAACAGAATATGCTTCTGCACCTGCAGGCTCCAACAAGATGAATATAATTATTCTTTATACCATAAACAATGAAGGAAAACTCGCTTCAATTGATACTGCGTATGATAAAGATTCAAACGGAAATCCCGCTCCCGCAATAAGAGCAAAAATGGATAGCGGAAATTCTCTTATTGCTGTTCAAATTACTACAGATGATACATGTGTAAGAAATACATACAATGATGTTATCGGAAAAAAAATAATCATTGATGAAGCAAGCAAAGTGTTCTTCTATCCAAAGGATGATTCGCTTAACGGTTACTGGACTGCAACAGCAGACAGCGTGTTTAACAATCTCGGAACATATAATGCTATTGCTTACTATGCAGATAAAGACAGTGTATCTCCCGATGCTTATATAATGTGCGAAGATTCTTCTGTATATTTCCATACCTCGAGCAGCGGATATATGAGTATGGTTTTAAAGGTTACTGACACCGTAAATTCAGAGGGAATAGCTTCTAAGAAAATATATATGTATCATAATAATGAGCTTGTAACATATTACTGCGATGCTTCGCTTGCCTGTGAATGCGGCAGCTCTGCCTGCGGCAATTTCAAAGCCAAAGACCTCGCACCCGGAGATATTATTTATGCAGGAATCGACGAGCTTTCAGATGGACTTGAGAAATTCTATATTCGTTTTGATGCTTCGGCAAATATGATTTATCATAACGATAATGCAACCGGTACAACCAACCGTAAGGGACAAAGACTTACCGTCGGATTCCCTTATCTTGCAACAGATAAAGGTATTCACTATGTAGATATGTTTGAATCTTCAAAGGACGCGGCTTCATTCAGCGTTGCATCGGTTTCATCTGCTACAGTTGAAAGCTTATACAACAGCGGAAGCTTCCATATTTCAGACCTTACATCAGGAATACCGATAACAATTTTTGATAAAAACAAAAAAGGCGATTATGTTGTATCGCCCGGAACAGCAGGAGATATTCTTTCCTATCTTGAAGTAGAGGGCGATTGCAGTAAATTAATTATTCATACCTATGCAAACAACAGCTATACTCTTACAAGAGGCATTTATATTATAAGGGAGGCAAGACAATAATGAAAAGATTAGTTGCGTTATTAATCACAATATCACTTCTTTTATCTTTTGCTGTTAACGGTTTTGCTTATGCAGTAAGAGAGCCGAGACCCGACGAAAATGCTGTCAGCCTCAAAGGAAAAGACGATATCTATTTTGAGGACTTTACCTCTTATGAAGAGGGCGCAGTTCCCAAGGGAATGAAAATAACCCAAGATGATACCAATAAGGTTGAGGTTGTTACTTATGAAACTCCCGATGCGGAAAAGAAAAATGTTCTTAAGTTTACCGATACATCTACTTCGGGTTCAAGCGTTGTAACAATTCCTGTTCCCGAATCGGATAATCCGATAACCTTTGAAATGAGAATAAAGCATATTAAAACAACCGAACCCGGTTACGGCTTTATTATGAACTTCCAGGATGCCGCAGGAACAAATGCTTTCAGAATAATAAGATTCAATTCGGATAACGCGCCTTATAGCTATATAAGCTACAGCGGTAACGATAAAAACTTTACATCAAGCAATAATAATAATATAAACCATAACGACAGCTGGTTTACAATTAAAGTAAGAATTGATAATGAGTTAAAGCAGACCGGCGCGATAATTGAAAACGAACAGATTATTTCCGATACAACCTTAAACAGTGCAAAATATCCCAACATTTTCCCCGATCCTAAAAACAAAAGAGTTATGGGATACAAGCTACCCTGGCTTTCTAATGAAATTGAAGCTGTAACTTCAATTCAGTTTCTTACATACAGCGGTTCTACAGGTGAGCATTATATAGACTATATTAAGTTTACTGAAAATGTTCCGGAAATTATGCCTGAAAAAGACAGAGCTGAAACAAAAGAAACGCAATATGTTTCCGATCCCTCAATAAGATTATATCCCGATATAGTCAACTTTGTTTTTAAAGACGAAATAGTTTATTTAAGAAGTCCCGTTCTTATAATAAATGACAGAGCAATGGCAGATGCCGAAAGCTTCGGAGAGCTTTACGGATTAAAGCTTTCAAAAGAAAACGGAGCATATAGCTTAAAAGGGGACAAAATTATTGAATTTGCTGAAAATCAAAACGCATTTTCAGTAAACGGCGCGTCGTATAATGCAGATATTGCGCCTGCTATGATAAACGGTGTTTTATATATTCCCATAAAAAGCTTTGCAAATGCTTTAGGCAATAATGTAAGCTGGTCGGCAGAGCCGAAATGCGTAACAGTTAAATAAGGAGGGATAATATGAAAAGAATACTTTGTATAATTCTGGCATTATGTCTTGTATGTCCGCTTATTCCTGCGTTTGCTGCAGAACTTCAGTGGCCGTATATTTCAGACAATGCAATGCCATTTAAACCCTACGATAAATACGCCTCAATGAATAATCCGCCGTCTTTTGCATGGCCTATGGCTGAAGAAGGCGTAACCTACGATTTAAGAATTTCCAAAGATAAAAACTTTGGAACAACAGATTTTGAAAAAACAGGACTTCAGTTCAATGTTTATAATTTCAATGAATCTTTTGAAAAGGAAGTTAAATATTACTGGCAGGTTCGTTTTAAGAAAGGCTCAAATTATTCAGTATGGTCAGAGCCTCGTGAATTTATGATAGATTCCAATGCCAACGACAACAGAATGCCCGAAATTTCTGAAGCTTTTCTTGATGCGAATTTAAGAAAAGACCATCCGAGACTTATTCTTGATAATGATAAACTCCAATTCTTAAGAAACTTAAAATCGGATTCTGATATTTATAAATCTCTTAATAAAAACACTTCCGATTTTATGAAAAAGCCCTTTAAAAACTGGGAAGACTTAAAAGCTCTTTTCGATACGGGCGATGCTGCACAGTTTGGTACTAACGGTACTACTTATACAGAAGTAGCCCATGGTATTACAAATGTTGCGGTTATGTATCTTATAACACAAGACAAAAAATATCTTGATTTCGCAATAGACTATCTTACTCATATAAAAGATTGGGATCCTGCGAAAATATATGAATGGAATTCCAATACCGATACAACCGGTCCTATATTTATAAATTCTCTCGCTTTTGCGTATGACTGGTTATACAATGAGCTTCCCGAATATCTCAAGAAGGATATTGCGAAGTATATTGAAAGACATCTTCACAGATGGTATGAGCATGTAGGACAGAACAGTGTTACTCCTAAAGTAGGCAGTCTTTATGAATATGTCGATCGTTCTCATCAGTGGAGAGTAAGACAATTCTGTCTTGGCGCACTTGCAATTTATGATAAGGAAACAGAAACAAATGTTGCAAAAGAAATGCTTCTGCATATTCTTCCTTTATATATAAATGCTCCTCCAATGACCTTTGAAGACGGTTCTTTCGATAACGGTCCTTTCTACTATCAAAGTGCAGGTACTATCGATGCAGATTTTGCAGAAAGCCTTTATTCGGCAACAAACGGTGCGATTAATGTGCTTAAAAACATATCCTATCACAACAGAGCATATTATCTCACATATCAGTGGCCAGTAGGCGGATTTATGTCTATCCTTGGGGATAACAACCTCCAGACCTCTGTTACAGCAAATCTGTATACTGCCTGTGTTCAGACTGTTTTATCATCAGATACATATTCTCCTTTAAAAAGAGGAATAAATGCCTGGATGATGGAGAAAAACAGCAAGAAAATAAACGATTATTACCATACAACTGCAATGCCCACTGCATTAAGAAGTTCAACAGGTGAGTCTGTGGTTCCTGTTACTCCTACAATGCTTCCAAAGGCAAGATATTTTAAGGATGCGGGAATAATATCTATGTTCTCGGATGTTTCTGATGATAATAAAATTGCAATGGTATTCCGTTCAAGCGCAAGAGGCTCAAAGGGACATATGCATCCCGATCAGAACAGCTTCTTTATTCAGGCGCTCGGTGAAAATATTGCAATAGACTCTGATTATTATGATTATATTAAGAGTCCTTTGTATCTTAACTGGAATGCTAAAACATATTCCCATAACAGTATAACCTACGATATAGGCGAAGGACAGCCCTTCGATGATGCAGGTGCAAAGGGTAAAATCACAGGCTTTGTAAATCATTCGGATTTCGACCTTGCGGCAGGGGATGCAACAAAAGCATATAAAGGCGGTATAGATAAGTTCCAAAGAGATATTATCTATATCCGTCCCGATACATATATTGTTATCGACGATTTGAAAGCCAAAGAGGGCAAAAAGTCTGAATTTGAATGGTGGCTCAATGCAACAGGCGAAATTAAGCTTTATGAATCAGGCAAGGGCTTCCAGGTTGTTCAGAATGAAGCGGCACTCGATGTTAAATTTGCGTATCCCGAAAATATGGAAGCTTTCTATAATGATGAATTTGCAGGTCCCGACGGTCTTGCAACAGCTTTTCCGTCAGGAAAAACCTATCTCGGAGATAAGCATATCTATTTTAAAACCGATAAAACCGCTTCAACCAAAATTGTTTCTCATATGAATGTTCATAAGGTAAGAGACGGACAGAGTTATGTTAAAGAAACAGTTATAGATAATGTTTTAAAGCTTCATTTCAAAGACGGAACAATTGTTTATGTTAAGCTTGACGATTCCGAAAGTGTAACAGTTGAGGGATATACCTTTAAAGGAAAGGCTCTTGCTGTTAAAGGTGCAAGCATAATGGTTGTTGAAGAAACCTCCGTTTCAAAAGACGGAATGCTGTTATTTGAATCAGATGTTCCCGTATCAGCAGCATTCGGTAATAAAGAAATTTCAATTTCTTCTATTGATAACGAAGCCAATATTAAAATGTATCTGCCCGGTACTGAAAGCTTCACTCTTATAAGAGATGATGTTACCCTGCCTTTAACTGCAGGAAAATCTCTTCACGGAGTAACTCCTGTAATTAACGGTGAATATGTTGATATGAATGTATATACAGGAACATATACTGTTTATCTTAACGATAAGCCTCTTCCGGGAAGTGAAATAACAGTTGGTGTAACCTTAAAGCTTGACGGTGTTACAAGCTATGTTCCCGTTAAAGGAACTATCAACGGAAATCAGGTATATGCTGAATTTCTTCCTGAAGGCGAAGCGGAAAAAAGCTATGTGCTCGGAAAATCCTACGGTGTTTCGGGAAAAGAAACAAACCCCGGTTCAACCCTTACTGTTTCCGCTAAAACTCCGATAATCTTAAATCAGCATAATCCTTATTTAGAGCTTGAAACAATGAATACAATAACTCCTGTTGTTGAAGCACTTGAAGACCATAATACTTATGAAACCATGCTCACAACTTATCTTCCTGCTATGGAATATACAAGTGTTCTCGGAAATCACGGTTCAAAATATTGGGCAACCGTTAATGACGGAACCGCTCATAACGATACAACTTTGCAGAGTATCAACGATTTGAATCAGCATGTTACATGGACTCTTAATGTTCCGGAAAGCGGATATTATGATTTTGTTATGTCCTGTTCAACATTATCCGGACTTGAAGCACAAAGACTTATAGTGGTTGGAAATAATGCTTATCCCGTAACCTTCAAAACTGATATATTCAACGATCTCGACAGCTATCGTTTCAGGGTTAATCAGTATCTTGAAAAGGGAACAGTTGATTTAATCCTTTATGTAACAGGCTCAGGTTCTATGATTTACGACTGGATTGGATTAATACCTTCTGATAAGTAGGTGATTTTTTGAAAAAAATAATTATTACCATAGCCGCACTGACAGTTTTTATACTGTCAGCGGCTATCGGATATGCCTACCCGGGTGTTACCCATATGTTTTATAACGACTACGATAAAAGACTTTATGTTTTCTCGCAGTCGGATAATAACGGAGATACCTATTCAGATGCAGGTGTGTATATTAACGGAAAAAAATACAGTATTGTAAAAGAAGAAGAGGATAAAAAAAAGCTTGCAATTCTTAATTCTTCCGATGAGAAAAGATACGGTCTTGCTTTTGAAAACGAAGTAAAGTTTTTCGATAATCTTCTTATAACTCCCTATACGGTAGACGAAGAGGGAAAAGAGCTTCTTGGCAATTCAAGAAAATATGATTTGGTTGAGAAAGACATAAATAAAGAAGATGTAATTTATTTTGATAATTTTACAGCATATTCAGAAGATGAGTTACCAAAAGCTTTCAGATTTTCATATACGAAAAATCAGGATGTTTCTGCAAAGATTGTAAAAGAAAAAGATATAAACGGAATTGAAAAAAATATGCTTTTGCTAAGCGATTTTTCAACCGCAGGTGTTGTTTCTGCAAAGCTGAATGTTCCCGATTATAACGAAAATCTTTATGTTGAAATGAGATTTAAGTTTGTAAAACAACCCGAAACCGACGGATTCGGTTTCTGGATGGTTTTTTCGGGTAACGGAAATAATGCTTTTCGTATTATGAAATATGCAGATAATTCTACAAATGGTTTTACTTATGAAACAAGCAGCGGCGGTTATAATGTTTCTGGAAAAGACCTTTCAGGAAATCCTACAGAGCTTGACGGAAAGTGGGTTACATTAAGACTTCGTATGGATACAAAAAGATATATTAATCAGCTGATATTTGAAAATGATTTTTATAAAACAGCTGATATGAATCTTACTACTGCTCCGTATATGTGGCAGAATAAAGCTGACGGTTCGTTGCTTTCATATAATCTTTTATCCTATAACGAATTTCAGGAAGAAAAAATTGATTTAATAAACCTGCAGACATATCCCAAAAGCTACGGTCAGTATTATTTCGATTATATCAAGCTTGTTTCGGATGTTGATGAATTTAAAACAAAGAGAACAAGAGCGCCAAGCAAACCCATTGAAACTATACCTGATCCGGTGGAAAACTGGTAGATTAATAGGGGCTGTAAAAAAGAAATTTTTTACAGCCCCATTTTTGCAAGATTTACATAAAAATTAGCAATATTTATGTTGTGCTTTAATATTATCAGTGTTACAATGAAAATGAGGTGGGAACAATGATAAGAAAAGTATATCAGACATATGAAGAGTTTAAATCGCAAAATGAAGAACTTGGTACAAATCTGCCTTACAGTGAAGAACTGTCGGTTTTATCTGAAAGTATTAATATCGGCAATAAAAAAGCTAATAACAGACTTTTATGTCAGGCAATGGAGGGCTGTGACGGAACAGCAGACGGCAGTCCTGACGAATTAACCAAAAGAAGATACGAAAGATTTGCTAAAGGCGGCGCAGGTGTTATCTGGTTTGAAGCTACTGCGGTTATGAAAGAAGGCAGAGCAAATCCCAGACAATTATATATTGAAGAAAGCAATCTCGATGATTATAAAAAGATTGTTTCAGATATAAAAGAAACTGCATTAAAAGAAAACGGTTTCGAACCGCTTATTTTTATGCAGGCCACCCATTCGGGAAGATACAGTAAGCCAGAGGGCAAACCCGCTCCTTTAATTGCTTATAATAATCCTATTTTTGAAAAAGATAATCCCATTTCAAAAGACAGAATTGTTTCTGATGACTATATAGATGAAGTAAAAGAAAATCTCGTAAAAGGTGCGGCGCTTGCAGAAAAAGCAGGATTTGACGGCGTAGATATAAAATGCTGCCACCGTTATCTTAATTCCGAGCTTTTATCAGCTTTTGAAAGAGATGGCAAATACGGCGGATGCTTCGAAAACAGAACAAGACTTTTAAGAGAGAGTATAAAAGGGGCAATCGAAAACTGCGGTAAAGACTTTCTTGTTTCTTCAAGACTTAATGTATACGACGGTTTTCCTTATCCTTACGGATTTGGCGTGTCGGATAACGGCAGTCTTGATTTTAACCCCGAAGAACCTATAAAGCTTTTAAAAGAATTATCTTCCTATGGTGTTAAAATTCTTAATATAACAATGGGCAATCCTTATTTTAATCCTCATGTAAACCGTCCCTTTGCAATGGGCGGATATCTGGCAGAGGAACACCCTTTAGAAGGTGTCAAAAGAGTTTTAGAGGGAACTAAAATTTTAAAGCAGGCTGTTTCTGAGCTTACGATTATTTCTTCTGCATTATCATATCTCGGTGTTGTTGCTCCCAATGTTGCGGCAGCTTATATTAAAGATGGATGTTTCGATTTTGCAGGGTTTGGAAGAATGATTTTTGCTTATCCTGATTTTGCAAATGAAATTTTAAATAGCGGCGGTCTGAAAAAAGAAAAAATCTGTATTTGCTGTTCTAAATGCACAGAGCTTATGAGAGGCGGAGAAACTCCGGGATGTGTAATAAGAGATTCTCTTTATACCGACTTATATAAAGAATTCAAGAGCAGAGGTTAAACTATGAAAAATATAATAGTAAGCGGTTGCGCACGCGGTATCGGTGAGGCAGTTGCAAAAAGATTTTTAAAAGAGGGCTATTCAGTAACAGGTATGAGCCGAACAGACAGACAGTCTGTTATGGAAAAATTTAATTCGGATAATTTCGAATATGTAAGCGGAGATTTATCCTCAAAAGAAGACAGAGATAGGCTTATTAATGCCGCGCTTAATAAATTCGGCAGAATAGACGGTCTTGTCAATGTTGCGGGAGTTGCTCCCAAAGTAAGAGCAGATCTTCTTGAAATGACAGAAGAAAGCTATGACTATGTTATGGATATAAATACAAAAGGTACTATGTTTTTAACTCAGGCGGCGGCAAAGGAAATGATTAAAAATGAGGCTGAAAACGGAATCAGAGGATATATCTGCAATATCTCATCTCTTTCAGCTTATGCTACCTCGATAAATAGAGGGGAATACTGCGTTTCCAAAGCAGGTGTTTCTATGATAACAAAGCTTTTTGCAGACAGACTTGCACAGTATGGCATTCCGGTTAATGAAGTAAGACCGGGGATTATTGCAACCGATATGACAGGTAAAGTTAAAGATAAATACGATGCATTGATTGCAGACGGTCTTTTACCCATAAAAAGATGGGGAATGCCAGAAGATATTTCAGATGCAGTTTTCGCCCTTTGTTCAGGTAATCTTCCTTATATTACAGGGCAGTCCATTGATGTGGACGGCGGTTTCCATTTAAAAAGATTATAAGGCGGAATTTATATGTTTAAATTTTATGATGTAATTGTTATAGGTTCAGGAGCGGCAGGCTATAGTGCGTTATGCCGTCTTTGCGAAGACGGAAGAAAAAGTGTATGTATGGTTACCGAAGGAATTCTTTGCGGTACTTCGAGAAATACCGGAAGCGATAAACAGACATATTATAAGCTCGGTCTTGGCGGTGAGTCTTTAGACAGTGTTCTAAATATGGCAGAAACATTGTTTTCCGGCGGTGCGACAGACGGAGATAATGCTCTTTGTGAAGCAGCGCTGTCTTCAAGATGCTTTTTTAATCTGTGCGAGCTTGGTGTTCCTTTTCCATGTAATCGTTACGGTGAATATATAGGTTACAAAACAGACCACGACCCTTATGCACGCGCTACAAGTGCAGGGCCTCTTACATCAAAATTTATGACTGAGGCTTTACAGGAAAAAGCTGATAAGCTTGGAGCAGAGATTTATAACAGACTGCTTGCGGTTGAAATTTTAAAATACCAAAATAATGTTTGCGGTCTTATCTGTTATGACCTTAATAACAACGAATTTGTTGTTTTTAAATGTAACTTTGTAATACTTGCAACAGGTGGACCTGCGGGTATATATCAGGACAGTGTTTATCCCGAAAGTCATAATGGTTTCACAAGCCTTGCAATAGATGCGGGTGCATCTTTAAAGAATCTTACCGAATGGCAATACGGACTTGCTTCCCTAAAGCCCCGTTGGAATGTATCGGGAACTTATATGCAGGTTTTACCCCGATTTGTATCTGTTGATAAAGACGGAAAAGAATATGATTTTCTTTCTGAATATTTCGATGATATTTATGAAGCTATGTCACAGGTGTTCTTAAAGGGATACCAATGGCCTTTTGATATAAAAAAGGTTTCCGCCGGGTCCACGGTTATAGATTTGCTTGTATACAGAGAGAGGTTTTTAAAGGGAAGAAGAGTATATCTTGATTTTACCAAAAATCCTTTTTCTCTTTCGAATATCGAGTATGAAAAATTAAGCGAAGAATGTTATAATTATCTTTATAATGCTGATGCTTTGTTCGGAATACCATTTGAAAGACTTCTTAAAATGAATACACCTGCAGTTGAGCTTTATAAGAATAAAGGTGTAGATATATCAAAAGAATATCTTGAAATTTCCCTTTGTTCACAGCATAACAACGGCGGTATAGCTGTAGATAAGTGGTGGCAGACCAATATAGAGGGACTTTTTGCAATCGGAGAATGTGCCGGAACACATGGCGTTGCCCGCCCGGGTGGTTCTGCGTTAAATGCGGGACAGGTCGGTGCATTGAGAGCTTCACAATTTATATCCGAAGCAGATAAACAAATTATAGAAAATAAAATTTTTGAGGATATAGCTTTATCGGTATTATCAAAACATAATGAATTTATAAAGACTGCCCAAAAAGGAACTGAAAATGCACGAAAAGAGCTTGATATTGCAAGAAACAAAATGAGTGCCTGCGGTGCTGCAATCAGAAATATTCCCGAAATGGAAAAACTGATTTCGGAACTTGAAGAAAAGCTTTCCTGTTTCGATAAATTCGGAATTTCCGATAATACAGAAATATGCTGGTTATACAGACTTAAAGATACTTTCACTGTTCAGCTTGCCACACTTAATGCAATGCTCGATTATTTCAATAAAGTAAAACTGTCGCGCGGTTCAGCTCTTTATACCGATAATTCGGGGGAGTTAAGAAAAGGTCTTGAAGAAATCTTCCGTTGCAAAACCGATACTGTGGGCGCTGCAAATGATCTTGTTCAGGAAATTTCAAAATCTTTTGACGGTTGGGTTACAAACTGGAGAAAGGTAAGAGAAATTCCAAACGATAAGGAATGTTTTGAAAATATATGGCGCAAATTCAGAGAAAATAAAAATATTTATTAAACAGGTTGTGATATTTTGAAAAAGAATTTTTACGGATATTCATTATATCTGGGAAATGAGGGCGTAAAACTTTATACAACTGTTCTTGCACCTTCAAAAGAAGGCAAGTTTCCAATTGTTATAAAAAGAAGCCCGTATGTAACCAATACAATAGAAATCGCTGAAGAAGAGCTTACTGAGTTATATAAAAAAGATAATGAAAAATGGCTTAACGGCGGTTATGCGGTTGTATTTCAGCATTGCCGAGGAAGAGGAAAAAGCCGGGGAGATTGTATTCCCTTTGTAAATGAAAGAGAGGATACCCGCAACTTATATGACTTTGCAAGAAGCCTTGATTTTTACAACGGAGAATTATTTTTATGGGGTGGAAGCTACTGCAGCGAGGTGCATTATCTTGCTTCTCCGTATGCTGATGATATAAAGGGAGCTTCATTTCGTGTGAAAGATACCGAGCGGTATAATTTTTCATATCGTAACGGTATGTTTAAAAAGTCGCTTCTGGGTGACTGGTATGTTACCGAGGTATATAATAAAGAGGGTAACAAGGGTAAGAATTACACTAAAAAAACTTTTGATTTGCTTCCTCTTTCAGATTTCTCAAAAACAGTATTCGGGAACAGTGAGCCGGAATTTGATGAAATTCTTAAGCATCCATTAAAAACAGATGAATACTGGAATACAGTTTCGGGCGGTGTTCAGGTAAGAAATGCAGTAAAATGCGTTAAATTTCCCGTTCTTTTGGAAACATCATGGTATGATATTTTTACCGGCGGTGTATTCGATACCTGGAATGGAATGGATGAAGATACAAAAAACAATTCGGTACTTCTTGTTTCTGCATACGACCATGGTGATAATCCTCCGTCAAGTCCGATACCCTTAAAAGACGGCAGCCGTGATGAGCATTTCGGTTATGACAGAGATGTTATGTGGTTTGATTATATAAGAGGAAAAAGAAATTCTCCTTTTGAAACGGGAAAAATCAGCTACTATAATCTCTTTGCTGAAAGCTGGACAACCGATGAGTTTTATACCTCGAAAAATATAAAGGAAATAAAACTCGGCGATAAAGATATAACATATACTTATAATCCTTATGACTGTGCAGAATTTCCGGGTGGACTTTCATCAGGATTCGGCGGTGTAACTTTCCAGCCGCCTGCAAATTCAAGGTTTGATATAATAACTGTTTATACATCCGAGTTTGAAGAAGATATTCATATTAAAGGAAAAATGAAAGCAACTTTAAATGTTTCTTCGGATTGTGAAGACACCTGTTTCTATTTAAGAGTGAGTATTGAAAAAAGCGAGGGAGATTACGGACTTCGCGAAGATATAACAACGCTTTGTTATCAGCTTGGAGATTATACCAAGAATACTAAAGTGCCGCTTGAGTTTTCGTTTGATGAACATTCCTTTGTTGTTAAAAAAGGGGAGAGATTAAGAATAGATATCTCTTCTTCGGATAATAACAATTATGTAAGACATACAAACAATAAAGGACTTTTCAGCGAACAAACAACAGCTAAAGTTGCACATAATACGGTATATTTAGATGAATCATATCTGTATTTGCCATATTAAAAAATGCCTCCGTTGGAGGCATTTTTTTAAAATGGATTAATAATTGATTTTTTCTTCTTTGCCGCTTTTTAATGAACGGTCAATTGCATTTAAGATATAAACAGGTGAGAAGAATTCATCGTATGACTCTTTCATTTCTCCGCCTTTTAATAACTGATAGAATGTATCAAATTCTTTAATTGCAAGACCTGCAGCATCATACTGTGTGCAGATAACATCATTTTCGCAGTCGATTGAAGCGTAATATGTATAATATCCGTCTGTAAATACTATGTTTACATCAAAATTTTCATATCTTACAATACCGGAAACGATTTTGCCGTTTTCATATGCGATAACAGATTTGGGGAAATAACCGAATATTTCACACATAACATGAACAAGATGCTGTGAGTAGAAGAAGAAGTTGCCATATTCGTTATTCATATTAACAGGAGATCTTAAGAAACCGCCGAACACTTCGCCGTATGTTTTTTCAGCAACATTCTTTTTGAGTTCCTGAACTTTATCTGCATATATACACATAGAGCCGCCGGAAACTTTAATGTTGTTTTCGATAAGCTGTGCTTTGAAAGAAGCAGCATCTTCTTCGGAAACAGTTATAGGTTTGTCGATGAACATAGGAATTTTTGAATCAATATAGGGTTTTGCGTATTTATAGTGGTTATCACCATGACGAGCAGTAACAACAATACCGTCAACTTTTCCTACGAGTTCGTCGTATGATTTCATTGAATATACGCCGTATTCCTCTGTTAATTTTTCGCTTGCGCCTTCATATTCGCTGAATACACCAACAACTTCAATGTCGGGATATTTATTCTCTTTGATAAGAAAATCGAGGAAGTTATTAGCGTGTGAATTTTCACAACCTAAGATTGCAATTTTAAACATTTTAAAATCTCCTTTTTGTTTTAATAGATTACGGGCAATGGATTTTCAGCATGAACCTGTTCAATAACATTAATTACTTCAGCAGCATGCTCGGGTTTAACGGTAAGATCTTTTCCGTTAACCAGTCTTTCATACATCATTTCATAGAAAGAAGAAGTGCCAACATCAAACGCAGTTCCGTCGAATGTACCTTTTTCTTCATGAGTGATTAATTTTTCTCCGCAGTATGCGGGATATCCCTCTTCAGTCTTTAATGATTCAAGTATTAAAGGCTGAGGAGGATTTTCACCATCAATTATATATTTCATTTCGTATTCTGTCAAGGTAGATTTTAAAGAACCTTTTGAACCGAGTACTTTAAGTGTTGTAGCAGGGAAAGCGTCGTTTGAGCTGATTTCAACATCAACAACAGGTTTTCCGGGTGCTGTAAGAATCATTTTTGCATAATCATCAGAGTCACCGCTGTTTAAGACTCTGTCAAGCTTTGAAAATGCAATTCTGTAGTCCTTGTCAAAATCAAGGAATCCTAAAGCAAGTCCAATGGGGTGAGGGCCTGTATTGTAGATGTTTCCGCCCATTTTAACCTGTGTTGTCTGCCAGTCCCATCTTCTTGCAAAATTACTGTAAGTTATATCAACCTGAGTAATTCTTCCAAGTTTGCCGCTTTTTATAACTTCTTTAGCAAAAATATAGAAAGGAGCAAAGAATGACTGCTGAAAAACTGCAAGTACAAGATTCTTTTCTTTTGCGATTTTAATAAGGTTGTCACATTCATATCTGCTTCTTGCAAAAGGTTTTTCAACTACAACATTGAATCCATTTTCAAGTAAGTCTTTTGTTACGGAATAATGTTCTTGAGAATAGCTTGCATTTATAACAAGGTCTATGTCCTTTTTGTCGTAAAGTTTTTTATAATCATCAAATACTTCACATCCCGGGTATTCGCTTAATGCTCTTTCTTTTCTTTCGGGATCGTATTCAACAACATATGCTACATTATAATTAGTGTTGGCATCCGATTTGAAATATCTTCCGTGAATATCTCTTCCACTTCTGCCCTGACCGATAATTGCGAGATTTAATTTACTCATAATGTTAACCTCCTCGTTTTTTTATATCATACAGGATATTTTATAAAATGTAAATGGCAAAATATTTGTTTTTATATTGCAAAAAATTTGTTTTGGTGTTATTATGAGATAAAGAAGGTGAAAATAATGGCTTTTAATACCATATCAAGCTATAAAGACAGCAGAATTTTATATAATCATGCGGTTGTTACTCCTGAAAACCTCAGGGGTAATTTTGATATGCATTCTCACGATATATGTGAACTGATATACATTATTAAAGGGAATGTGTCGGGATATATAGGTGCAAAAGAATATAAGTATCCGAAGGGAAGTCTTGTTATATTCAGAGCAAATATTCCTCATAAGATTTTAATAAATGACGATTCGGCTTACGAACGATATAACATCCTTTTTGATGAAAAAATACTTGCCAATAAAATATTTGACGAAATTCCTGAGGATATTGATGTTATAAATATAAGTGGAAACAATTTCATCGAAGAACTCTTTCGAAAACTTGATTATTACTGTAAGAATTTTAGCGGTAAAAATCTTAAAATTTTAATTAATCATATTGTGGAAGAAATAGTTTTCAATATAACTCTTTTTAATAAGGAAGACACAAACAAAGGACTTATGTCTGTAAATAATATTATTAATCAGGCAGTTGAATATATCGAAGACAACTATACAAATGATATAACACTTGATGATATATGCAAAAAGCTTTTTGTAAACCGCAGCCATCTTCATCATCTATTTAATGAATATATACAAATGAGTCCTAAAAAATATATTAATTCAAAACGACTTGCAAAAGCAAGAAATTTATTAAGAACAGGAATTATTCCGACAGAGGCCTATCATATGTGCGGTTTTTCAGATTATGCAACCTTTTACAGAAACTATGTGAGTAATTTCGGTTATCCGCCCTCACTTGAAGAGGATATGGAAATAAAAAGAAAAATTTACGGTTGAGTTTAATATTTTTGGGTGGTATAATGATTTCATCAAGTGTTAAACGCTCCCCAAAGGAGAATGTTGCAAAATTTATCTAAAAAAGATTGGCATCCGGATATATTAAAGAAAGTCTAATAATGTCGAAAGGAAAAAGAAAAATGAAAATATGGGGACAGGTTATCAGTCTAATTGCTATGATGGCAATTATTCTTTCGTTTCAATGCAAAAGCAACAGGAAACTTGTTTTAGTTATAGGGGTAGGTGCATTGCTGTTTGCAGTCAGCTATTTTTTACTGGGACAGACTTCTGCTGCGATGTTTAATATAATAACTGTTATATGTTCAATGGTGTGCCTCAAGGATAATCTGAAAAATAAATTCATTTTTGGAATTATTGTTATATTGTATGCCGTGGCAACTTGGTTTACATTTAACGGTTGGTGGTCATTTGTACTTATGCT
Organism: Clostridia bacterium; assembly: GCA_045654825.1. Classification (GTDB taxonomy): domain Bacteria; phylum Bacillota; class Clostridia; order UMGS1840; family HGM11507; genus JAZQFU01. Next base: position 20,975 of record JAZOOC010000060.1, read on the forward strand.
GGCTCAGATTGCAGGTTCATATTCCATTATGTTCAGAAGCGGAACTTTTATAAGAAATATGAGATTTTTCTTTGTATCACCTGTTTGGCTTATTAACAATACAGTTATCTGCTTTACAGTGGGAGGCATTATTTGTGAAATAATAACTATGACATCAGTCATTGTTTCGTTTATAAGATACAGAAAAACAGGATTTGAAGAATAGTGTTGTTTAGGTGTTGTGTAGTTTTTGTTGTAAATTGATTTGAATTTTTAGTCCTGACTTGACACGAACTTTGTCTAATTTTGCAAATGCAAATTGGTCTTCTAGATAATGTATACATAAGGAGAAATGGTTATGTCTAAAAGAAAAATGATTCAAAGTAATTTGTTGAAAAACTCAATTGCGGCATATTTTGCAACCATTGAGATACATAATAAACCGAATTTTTCCTATAGATATGAGACAACAACGCTTTTGATAATGAATGCATGGGAACTCATGTTAAAAGCATTTATAAGAAAACATATAAAAACAAGGTCAATATTTACAAAAGATGGGCATACGATTTCGATTGATAAAGCTATTGAGTATACAGAGGAATATATTAACAAAATTGAACCGAAGTCGTTTAGTGCTATTAAAGAAAATTTGTTGCTCGTTGAAGAATATCGCAATAACATTGTTCATTACTATAACGAACAGCTAGAACCTTATATATTTATGTTAACAGCTAAAGCCGCACTAAACTATGTTGAATTTTTGAAAAAATATTTTTCTAAAGATATTCTTGCGGAGGATGGATTGTTCATTCTGCCATTGGGCTTTAAACTTCCATTTAAACCTGAAGATTTTCTTACTAAAAGAGCAACGAATTATGTTTCTTCTCCTGAATCTAAAGCGTTTATTAATTCAATGGTAAAAGTCATAGACGATTTAGATAAACGGGGTGTAGAGGACACAATTGTTGTTGGTTTTGATATTTATTTAGAGAATGTTAAAAAATTGAAAAATAGTGATTTATTAGTTGCTATAACATCAAAAGATGAAGCGGATGCTAGTTATTCAAGACTTAACAAATATCAATTATCAAATGATGCGAGTGCTCAGAAAGTGAATTTGTCAGATGATGAAATAATAAAAATATATCCGCTTACGCATAAAGATATTTGTGAGAGGTGTAGGGCTGAAATAGATGGATTTAAACAAAATCAAGAATTTAACAATATAGTTTCTGAATTAAAAACGAATTCTGTGTTGGCTTATACGCGTAAGCTCAATCCACAAAGTAAAAAATCTGCGAAAACAACATTGTACTCTGAACAGATAATTGACGAAATAAAAAACGATATAACGATAATAAGCAATAGGAGGTATAATTATGAAAGAATGTCCAAATTGCAAAAAAACATATAGTGATTATGATCAGTATTGTTTGGTTTGCCACTACAAATTAAAATATATAGATGGTACAGAAATTGTAGAATATCCGTCAGAACCGACAGGAAACAAATATACAAATCCTCAACCAAAATCTCCAATAATTACATGTCCCTACTGCAAATCAACAGATTGCAGGAAAATTTCAGGATTATCAAAAGCAGGTAGTGTGGCATTATGGGGAATATTTGCTTTAGGTAAAACTACAAAACAGTGGCATTGCAATAATTGTAAAAGTGATTTTTAGTGAATCATATAAACAGATATACAGAATTTTACTTGTGTCAAGTCTATAAAATTTAAAAGAATAGTTTGCCGATTTATAATATTTACATATACTATCGGGAGCGAGAAAATTCGGTATTCTCGCGGGTGCTAATGGATTAGGTTCAGGGAAAACATTGTGAAAAATATAGGCGGAAAATAGTAGGTCCTATTATTCACTGTTCTCCTGACTTGACACGAGCGTTGCAAGGCAACGCAGCTAAATTCGCGTTCCGCGAGCTAAATTGAACAAGTTCAGCTAAATTACTTCGTAGCTAAATTGACCTTGCGGTCAGCTATATAGCGAATTTAATTTAGCTACTCCAAAGGAGTTTTTTAGATATGAAGTGAAGCAGAATAATTTAGCTTTGCATCTTGTTGCAAAATTTAGCTAAAAAGTTTGGCATCTATATTATACAGTCTTTATAGTAAGGATGTCGAATATTGTCGAAATAAAAAGCCCTCCTTGTGTAAAGGAGGGTGGCACACGAAGTGTGACGGGAGGATTGTCAAAGTAAATAAAACAATCCCTCAGTCAGCTACGCTGACAGCTCCCTTTACACAAGGGAGCCTTTGAAAGGAGTACGGTTATGAATTTTACTACTTGGTTTATAATTGCCATTGCAATGATAGTTCCAGTAGCAACATTTATTTTTGACAATAAGGAGTAATTTTTGCTCCTGACTTGACAAAATCATAAAACGCATTATATCGGATTTATAAAAACGAGGTAGAAACAATGAAAAAATGTTTACGTGTTATTTTAGTTTTGCTTTTTGTTTTTGCGTTTATAAGAATTACAACCTCGACATACGAAAACATAATACGCAGAAATAACGCACCTGCACAAGGTCAAGAAAAGGTAATCGGTGAAACGAAGTCAAACGATGATATTACCCCGATATCTGTTGACGATGTTAAGGGTATCACAGGGCGAGAAGCAGAAGAGCTATGCTATTATGTTCTGGGAGAAAAGGATGAAGATACCGGATTTTCATTTTCATTCGGCACATCAGGAGCTGTTCAAAAAGGTGAAAAACAATATTATGTAATACGCGCCTCCTGGTTAGTAGATAACAATCATTTTTCATACATTGGGGATTTTTTTGTTTCGGCAGATGGCAAAGAAATTTATGACGGTGTCGTATCGGGGGAAAAATACGAAATGATGGACCTTAAGTGGAAAAAGTAGTTTTTGGTCTTAATAGATATGAAACTTTGCGAATTTTCGGTATGTCTTACAGATTCGATATATTGTCCTGCGGCAACATTAAGTATATAAAAGGAGATTTTATGAAAGAAAAAATTTGTATTATAACAGGAGCGGGCGGAGGTATTGGCTCGGCAATAGCAGAAGCACTTTTTCTCTGTGGAGTTAAGCTTGTTTTATTGGGTCGGGATGAAGAAAAGCTGAAAAAAACAGCGAATGGCAGAGAATGTCTAATTATCCCCGGAGATATATGTGATGATAACTACATAAAGAATGCCATAGAAAAAACCGTTTCGGTCTATGGCGGTATAGATTTTTTGATTAATAATGCAGGGATTGCACAATCCAGGTCTTTTGAAGACGTTTCTATGGAAGAATATGATAGGATTATGAATACTAATGCAAGAGCACCCTTTCTTATGTGTAAAACGGCACTTCCGTATCTTATGAAATCTACTTGCGGAACGATTATCAATATTGCATCAGTGACGGCACATCAGGGGTATGCTCTGCAAAGTGTATATGGAGCATCCAAACACGCTTTGCTTGGGTTCAGCAAAGCTTTGAGCAAGGAATATTATCAAAAAGGTGTAAGAGTTCATGTAATAAGTCCGGGTGCAGTGTTTACAGATATGATTAAAATTGCTCGTCCGGATTTAACCGGAGAGGGAATGCTTCTTCCCAAAGATGTTGCCGAAACGGTTTTATATCTTTTAAAAATGCGGGGCAGCGCAGCAGTTGTAGATGAAATCGAGCTTCACAGGGAGACTAAAGAACCGTTTATGTGATAAGCGATTAGCCTTAAACTGGTTAAATTCTAATTCTTTTAACTTGTCGGTTTTGTAGGGCGTCAGCCCAACTGCTTTATGAAGAAAACGGGAAATTGATATTCGAAGAAAATAATATAAGTTTATAGAAAAAGGATGATTTTATGAGATTGTTTGATACAATAGCCGCAGTTTCTACACCGCCGGGTGTAGGTGGTGTAGCGGTTATAAGAATAAGTGGACCTGAGTCAGTTGGTATTTGCGATAAAATATATAAGTCCTGTTCAGGAAAAATTCCTTCTGAACTTAAGAAAAGATATGTTTCTTTCGGAAATATAGAAAACAGCAAAAATGAGCTTATAGACCAGGTGCTTTTAACTGTTTTTGAAGCTCCTAATTCTTTTACCGGTGAGGATGTTGTTGAAATATCCTGTCATGGCGGAAAAGCAGTTACAGAATATATTTTAAAAGAACTTGTATCAAATGGTGCAAGAATTGCCGCACGGGGAGAGTTTACCAAAAGAGCATTTATTAACGGTAAGCTTGATTTGACTCAGGCGGAAGCAATTATGGATATCATATCGGCAGAAGATGAATTAAGTCTTAAATCGGGAGAAAACCATTTAAAAGGTATACTTAAGGAAGAAACCGAGAAAATAAGAGAAAAAATACTGGATGTTGTTTCTCATGTTCTTGCCGTTATAGATTATCCCGACGAGGATATTGACGATTTGAAATCAGCAGAAATTATATCAACTATTTCGGAGTGCGAAACAAAAATTGCAACTCTTATAAAATCATATAATACAGGCAAAATTATCCGTGACGGTGCAAATATAGTAATTGCGGGAAAACCGAATGCAGGTAAATCTTCTTTGATGAATGCTTTTTTGGGAGAAGACAGAGCCATTGTTACAAATATAGCGGGAACAACAAGAGATGTGCTTGAAGAAAATGTTAATATCAACGGTCTGAAAGTAAGACTTACTGATACAGCAGGTATAAGAAAAAGTGACGACCTTGTTGAAAAAATAGGCATTGAAAGAGCGGTTGAATGTGTAAAGAATGCCGACCTTGTTTTATATGTTGCAGATAAAACAACCGGTCTTACAAATGAAGATTTTGAACTTATCTCTGCAATACGCGGTAAAAAATCAATAGGAATTATAAATAAATCCGACCTTTCGGGTGAAATCCTTTCAGATGAACTTAAAAACGAACTTTGCTGTGAAGCGGTTTTTGAAATAAGCGCTGCAAACGGCGAGGGAATAAATGAGCTTTCGGATTATATAAAAAATATAATCTTAAGCGGTGAGGTTAATGTGTCAGACAATCTTTATATAACAAACAAAAGACATTACGAAGAACTTCTCTCGGCAGAGGGCTCTTTAAAAAAGGCAATATCCGCTCTTGAAAACGGACTCTTTGCAGATATTATAACAATAGATCTGGAAAATGCAATAACGGCATTAGGAACTATAACCGGCTCGACTGTAAGCGAGGATGTTGTTGCCAATATATTTGAAAAATTCTGTGTTGGGAAATAAAAAATATATCTTAAATTAATGGGAAAATATGTCATATTGTGGTGTTAAACGGCGAAAACTTCAAAAAACATCACAATATGACATTTTTTTGTCGAATACCTACAAAATTCGATGTTGTATTTAAAAACAGAAGATATATAATTGTCTTACAGAAAGGAGAGACGATTATGTATTTTGTTGGAAAATCTGAAAACGGTAATATTGTTCTTGAATATTATATAACAAATTCAAAAGAACCAAATGAACATACAGGTTGTTATGAGTGGGGGATACGAGTAGATAAAATAACTCCCGAAAAGGAAAGAGAAGAGATTAAAAACATTTCTCCCGACTTTGAAAAAGTTCTTATGATGGCTGAGGTTTTAAGAAGAAATACAGTTACTCCCATAGGGTTAAAATACGCAGTTCAGGAGCTAATAAGCTCCTGAACTCAGCGTGTCGATAAACCTATCGGCACGCTGGCAGATTGTGAAAAAGGAAGTTATATTTCGCGAAAATGAATGCAGACAGTACGAT
>JAZOOC010000061.1:0-11444 GCA_045654825.1 Clostridia bacterium
TGACTGCAGAAACCGCCTTTATATCCTAATTTATCAAGATAAGAAAGGGTATCCTTCCAGGAACACGGACATTCTCTACCGATTGTATAGAAAGCCTTGTAGCAATCTTCATTTTCATCTTTAACCCAATAAGCCGATTTAAGATTAACCAGGAAAATATTATCAAAAATAATATCAAGCGATTTTTTCGGAAGTTCGCCCGCAAGACCTGCGTGACCGGTATCCCATACCGCACCTATGTATTTTGTATCGCATCTTTCAAGCAGGTGTTTTAATTCCATTACGGTAGAAAGCCATCTTCCACTATGAGGCTGAATACCTACCTTGGTATTATATTTTTTGCAATATTCTGCCGCCTCGGAAAGCATTGCAGCAAAACGGTCTTCGGCATCATTGTAATTTTCATTTTCCCCTATAGGGAGCATGATTCTTGCAAGCTCTATTCCGGCTTTCTGCATTGCCTTGAAAATTCTCTCATCTATACCGAGAATGCCTGTTGTTACAATTTTTATTCCTGCATCGTTAAATTTTTTCTGAAGCTTCGGAAGCTCCTCTTCGCAGTTTTCGGGATTGATAGCTATTCCGTTTCTTACGGGAACCTCTATTTCAGATATATTAAATTCTTTCAATTTTTCTATCAGTTTATCTGTAGGCCAGTCTAACCATGGTTTTATAAACAAAGAAAGATTTTTCATTTTTACACCTCAGAGATGTGTTTCATTTACCTTTTATAATACCTTTATTCCCTTATTTTGTCAAGGCTAAAGCCGAAACACTTAACACCAAAGACGCTGCAAACGGCGAAATTCCGGCATATTTTGTTTCGGCTAAGTCTTGCAATTGACGCATAATTATGTATAATATAAACAGGGTGATATAATGAACAATGTTATTGTATCTGCATATTTCAGAAAAACAGCATCGCAAAAGCCGGTTCACCTGCACAACAATCATCAGATAATTTATGTAAAAAAAGGTGAAGTTAAATTCAATACAACAAACGGAATAATAAGTCTTACCGGAGGAAACATGGTGTTCTTCAACCGTCTTACCGAACACTCGGTTCATTCTTCTTCAAAAGATTATGAAAGATATATTCTGAGCATAGCACCCGAATATCATTCTGCCGAGATGATATTTGATAAAATTTTTATGATAATTTTTTCAAATTCCCTTGCGGGAGAATATGTTCTTGATTTAAAAGATAATGGATTAAAATTCGAAAATCTTCTTTCGGAAATCATATCCGAAATCAACTCGGAGAGTATAATGAAAATCGAAATGGCAGAACTTCTTTTTCGCCGCCTTCTTATTATGCTTTACCGCCTTTTCCCGGAAAATTTCAAAATGATTAACGAAAAGAATTTTGATATAATAAGAAAACTTCAGAAAAGCTTTGAAGCTCATCCCGAAAAAGAATACAGTCTTTCAGAGCTTTCAAAAGAATATAATATGAGTATTTCAAGCCTGTCTCATACATTCAAAAAAATTGCAGGCACTTCGGTTATTAATTACCTTAATTTTTGCCGGCTTAACAAAGCAAAGCTTATGCTTTCGAAGTCAAGTATGAGTATAGCTGAAATATGTGAATCCTGCGGATTTACCGACGGAAGTAACTTCAGCCGTCTTTTTAAGCAAAACACCGGCATATCCCCTACACAATACAGACATCAAAAATCAAAAGAAATATATTAAGGAAGGTATATCATGGCTATCGAGATCAAACAAATTTCATCACTTGAAAAGGTTTTCTTAACCTCTGACGGAAACTTTGTCAACATAAAAAAAGCAAGCGCACTTAAAGGTGAAAAATATTCCTATCAGCTTGCGGTGAAAAAAATCCCCGACAAAGAAAACAGCTTTGTCGATTTGAAAATCGAAATAAATTCACCCTTAAAAGACTACATAAAAATATATGCAGTGGAAAATATTCAAGGCGAGCTTACCCACTATAAAGAAATGTTCGGCGGAAACGACGATAACTATCATACCAAAGCCCCCGGTCTGTTTCCCGAACTTCTCATTCCCGACGAAACGGTTTTCAAAGCCAAAGAAAACTTATGGAAGGCTTTGTGGATTGAAGTAAATATTCCAAAAAACGCAGTTGCCGGCTGCTATGATATCAATATTATTTTAAAAGACGGCGGGAACTCCTTTGATAACATATTTTCACTGGAAATAATAAACGCAGTTCTTCCGCCTCAGACTCTCACTTATTCTAACTGGTTCCACGCAGACTGTCTTTATACATATTATAAGGTTGAGCCATTATCCGACGAGCATTTTGAAATAATATACAATTTTATGGAAACTGCTGTTGAATACGGAATGAATACTGTTCTTACTCCTATATTCACTCCTCCTCTTGATGTAGACAGAGGCGGTGAAAGACCCACCATTCAGCTTGTCGATATATCTTATGAAAACAACAAATATTCCTTTGACTTCAAAAACTTAAAAAGATGGGTTGACCTTGCTCATAAAGCGGGAATTAAAAAATTTGAAATTGCTCATTTCTTTACCCAATGGGGCGCAGAAGCCGCTCCGAAAATAATAGTAAACGGAGAAAAGAAGTTCGGTTGGCATACTCCGGCAGACTCCCCCCAATATGAAGAATTTTTATCTCAGTTTGTTCCTGCACTCATCGGATTTTTAAAGGATGAAGGAATTAAAGAAAACAGTTATTTTCATGTTTCCGACGAACCGATAGAAGAAAACTTAAAGGGATATCTTACCGCTAAAAACATCCTCACAAAATACTCGCAGGATATGAAAATAACAGATGCACTTTCTCATTGGGAAGTATATGAAAAGGGTGCGGTGGAAATCCCTATTGTTGCTATAGACAGCATAGATGAATTTATCAAAAAAGGTGCCGAAAACATTTATGCATATAACTGCTGTGCACAAGCAGTTGATGTTTCAAACCGATATTTCGATATGCCCTCTCAAAGAAACAGAATTATTGCAACTCAGCTTTTCAAATTCAATATAACAGGCTTTCTGCACTGGGGCTATAACTTCTATTATGCAGCCCGTTCCAGAAAATTCATAAACCCGTTTTTAACAACAGATGCCTGCGGTGCCTTTCCATCCGGCGATGCCTTTGTTGTTTATCCCGGAGATGACGGTAAGCCATTGAAATCCTTAAGACTTATAGTACTTAATGAAGCATTCCAGGATATGAGAGCATTTGAACTCGCCTCAGAATATATCGGAAGAGATAAGGTTATTGAAATGATAGATGAAAAAACAGATATAACATTCAGAAACTTCCCGAAGGATGCAGAATTCATTCTTAATTTAAGAGAAAAAATCAATAAGATTATTAAAGAAAACAATTAATTTATATCGCTGAAAAAAAGACAGATTTTCTATAAAATCTGTCTTTTTTTCTGGAGCTAGTGAAGGGACTTGAACCCTCGGCCTACTGATTACGAATCAGTTGCGCTACCAACTGCGCCACACTAGCATCTTTGTGATTATACTATAATTTTATATAAATGTCAATGGGGATGTAAAAATGGTCCAGACCGCAAAAAAAGAACAAAAACAAGCTTTCGTCAACAAAAAAGCTCTTGAATTTATGAAAGCAAGGTAGAAAAATCCAAATGATTTCATTTTTTCATAAAATTACTCTTTTCTTGCTATGAACAAACTTCACCACTCGCTGTATCAGCAAGCAGATGCCTTTGTATTAAGACATCGCCTTAAAAGGCATCTGCTTGTTGCTTCGGATTTCCCAAAACTAAAGTTTTGGTTCAGTTTGTCCATACTGAATCAATTTTTCCTATCCCCTAAAAACGAGGAGCTGAAAAAATGAATTTTTCAGCTCCATTTTACTTTTAAATCTCTTTTTTTATTGTTGCATAAGGCATCAATGTATCTAAAGATTTCCAGAGATATACTCCGATGCAAGGTTGTTTTAAATCATTAGTGCCTTTTATGGAAATGTTTTCGATAAGATTTTTGCCTTTTTTAAGGGTTACAGGTTTTATAACTGTATTAACTGTGCGTTTGTTATAATTATCAAACATAGCAACTATCAATACTGCGCTTGTTTTTTCTGAATCATTACTGATTTCAATATCAATTCCGTTGATATTGTTGTTTTCGTCCATAACAAGTTCAGATAAAATATCAAGCTCTATTTTATATTCCTCTTTTATAACGGAATCTTCATATATACCAATTATTCTGTCGCCTTCTACAGTATTTAACTGAACATCAGCAAATTCTATAAGATGCTCGGGATAAACAGGAGAATTGATTTTAAATTCAACTGTAAATAATTTTCCGTTAACCTCTGTATTTTTGTCATTTACTGATATTACAGTAACCTCGGATAAAAATTCGGGGTTATAATTAGGCTGAATAACATTGGTCATAACATCGCTTTCAAACAAATCTCCGTTTATAACATTTACGGGAGTAAGAAGCTCGTTGTTATAAGAAAGGGATATATCATATGCACCTATTCCACTGTTTTCAGAAACTACAACATCAACCTTTAAAGTATCTTCGTCAACTTTTTCGGTTATCATTGTAAACTTGGTATCTGTATAATGAGTGGAAGAGGATATATCTGAAAAACCAAGCATATTCATATTGCCCAGATAATTATACGAGGAAGAAACATTTACTTTTCCGTCCATATAAGCTATATCGGCAATATTATAGAGTGCATCTATAACTCCGTTTTCTTTTATTGTAAGAAGCGAAACACCGGAAGAGGCATTATTAAGAACTTCGAAACCAAGTGTTACAACCTCACCGTCGGTATTAGTGTTATAGCTTCCAAGCCAGGTCATTGAAACTCCCTTTTCTATACCTGAGTCTTCGCCTTTATCAATATTTGAGACAAATATTCCGCCCCAGTGATTTGTTGCAGATACAGGTTTTAATACCTTTGTATCATATTCAACATTAAGTGAATATGCTGCTATTCCGGGGTTTTTCTGAATATATAAAGGAATTTCGATATATTCTCCGCGGGATGCGTTAATATCTTCAGTATATATTGCAGCCATTTCCGAGAAAGGAACATCAATAAGCTTTGATTGCTGCTGACTTGCTTTAAGATTGTCTGTAACAGCGATATAGCTTAAAATTGTAGTTTCTTTCAACTTGAAGGGACCTTCATAGAGAATTGAATTTTCTGTTGCGGTATCTCCGTTTATTGCATAATAGATACGGACATCCTGCAAATCTGAGGTTAAGGTTATAAGCTTACCGCTTGCAGTCATTTCTTCTTTAAGCTCGGGAATGGGTGCCTGTTTAACCTTAAAGTCAACTGAAAGCACAGGACTGTTTTTCATGCCGCGTTTTATGGCAATAGCTCTGATTTTAACATCATCTGAAATCGCAAACGGCCCTTCATAAAGTTCAGACTCGGATGTAGGTGTTTCGCCGTCAAGAGTATAATAAATCGAAGCACCTTCTTCTCCGTTTTCAAGTGTTATATAGGTGTTTTTATATACTGATGTGTCTGCAGGTGCAAAGGATGGAACATTAAGCTTTAAAACTTCAACTGTTTCTTCAAATATTCCGTCTGAGATACTCTTTTCTGCAACAACAAGAGTTTTTATTACCATTGTTTCAGATGTGAAAATTGTTTCTTCCCTGTGTGTGTAGATGCCATTTTCGCATTTAGCCCATACAGGTGAATCAACAGTCGGGTCACTTCCGTCAAGTGTGTAATAAACAGTATAATTAGGGTGTGAACTGCTTGTAATTGAATAGGAATAATCAGGCATTGATTTTCCGCTGCCGTAACGGGGAGTTATTGATATTTGTTTGCCGTTTTCAACATCGTTTACCGAAAGGCTTGCAAACACTTTCATTATACTAACATATGCACGGTTGACTTCACTCGGCTCGTATCCCTCGCCATACGCATATGAAAGTATAGTTGTGCTTTCGTTTACAGTAAACGGCTCTTTATAGTCAATACCATTTGTTTCAGTGGGAATTGTTCCGTCAAGTGTATATCTTATATTAAGTCCCTGATTGGAATGAAGAGATATTTTGCTTCCCTCTTTTACATAATAGTTTTCCCTGTAGGAATAGTAGGAAGAATCAGATGCAATATATGGCTGTTTAGCTCTGTTTACATAAACTGTCTGATTAATTACCGATGTTCTATATCCTTCTTTTGCTGCATATGCTCTCAACTGTGTTGTTTTTGTTACATCAAACGGATCAGTATATTCCATACCGTTTGTAAGAGGATCTGTTCCGTCAAGTGTATAACGGATTTCTGCGCCCTCAATACTTTCAAGCTTAACGGTTGTTTTTTCTGTTGAATAGGTGAATTTTGCTTCCAGTCCTGTTCCTCTTATGATAATGAAATATCTTTTTATTTCACTTTTTGCATAACCGTAATCAATCGCATATGCATTGAGTCGGGTATCATCATCAAACTTCAGAGTTCCAGGGACATAGAATTCACTTTCTTCGTCAGGCTCTTTATCGTATCCAAGTGTATAGCGAACGGGATGTTCACTCAACTCTGCATAGAAATTATTGGTTGTAAGAACATAGAATTTCTCGGTATTGTTTAGCTCTGCAACCGGAACAACCATATCTTTTCCAAGTATTTCGCTGTCTGCATATCCCTCTTTTACAGCATAAGCTCTTACAAAGGTTGTTTTTTTGATTTCTATCGGTTTTACATATTTATATGCACCGTTTAAAGGATTGCTTCCGTCCAGAGTATAATATATATCTGCACCCTCTGTTGCGGATGTTATAACAACTGTCTTTGCGCCCCAGATATCTTCGCCGAAGCTGATTTCAGGATTTACTGTTTTAGCTACGGTATAACTTATTGTTACCACCTTACTGTCAAGGTAACCATCCTCTGCCGCAAATGCCTTTATTACAGTATCTTTTGTGATTGTTATTTCGCTTTTGTATACATTACTTTCTTCTGTGGGATTTGAACCGTCAAGCGTATAATAAATAACTGCACCGGGTTTTGCACTTAAAGTTATTTTATCGCCGGATTTTACCTCACCGCCGGGAATATCTGCCACCGGCTCGTCGGTATGTCTTACAAGCACAAGCTCTTCGGTTACAGAACTGTTTTTGCGTCCTTGGGAAACCGCAATTGCTTTTATTGTTGTGTCCTGTGTAAATGTAATTGAAGAGGTATATACTCTCGAATATTCATCGGGAATATCTCCGTTTATTGTATAATATATTGTTGCATCATCAGTAAGAGTTTTTATTTCAACTCTCATTGCATTTCCGTCTTTTGTTCTTACAATATACGGAGCCTCAGTAACATAAACAGAATAAGTTTTTTCGGTTATATTACTTGTCTGCCAGCCCTCTGAATATGCGATTGCTTTAAGTACAATGTCATCGGTAATAACAATCGGCTCTGTATAGAGAGTGCTGTTTTTATCGGGAGTGCTGCCGTCTGTGGTATAGTATATATCAGCAATTTCCTCTCCTGTGATTGTTATTTTATCTCCCACAAAAAGAGTTGCTTCATTTCTGTCGAACACAGGAGCGGCAAGCTGTCCGATTTCAACGGTGTATTCAAGAACTTCACTGTCCAGATATTTTCCGGAAACAGCATATGCTTTTATAACCGCACCGTTATCACCAACTATAAACGGAGCATCGTATAAAATTCTTTTTTCATTCTGTTTCGGGTCTGAGCCGTCAAGCGTATAATATATAAATGCCTCGGGTGTTGTTGACGAAAGAGTTATTTTCTTTCCGCCTTTTGCCTTTTCTTCTTTAAGCTGTGGCTTTTCGGCAATTCTTAAAGTATAGCTGTATTCTGAAATATCACTCTTAGCTCTGCCCAGTGCATAAGCACACAGTCTTATTGTAAACGGAGCATTGATTTCAATACCGTTTGTATAAACAAGAGAGTTTTCGTCAGGGTCAGTACCGTCAAGAGTATAGTATATAACCGTTTCTCTTTCGTCATTATAAGATTCAAAGCGAAGAACTTCGCCTTTAAACACCGCACCTGAATCATACTGAAGCGGAACCGGAGCTTTTGCACTCTGCATTTCAATATTATATTCGCTGACAGGACTGTCTGTCACTCCGTCAACACTTACAAAAGCTTTTATGCTTCCGTAATCGGTAAATTTAACCGGAGCGGTGTATGTGTAATATTCTCCGCCATTTACACTTATCTTAAGCACACCCTGTCCTGACGGATTATTAACCGCAACTGTCTTTCCGCCCATAACATCTGTTTCCTTGAATGTGGGTGCATCTGCTTTTGCTACGGTATAGCTTAATTCAAGCACCTCGGAACGCAAGATACCTTTTCCTACTGCATATGCAGAAATTTTCATATCCGAATTAAGGATTAACGGTTCAGTATACTTAACATATTCGCTATCTGTCTTATAATATATATCAAGTCCGCTTTCAGCGGTTAATATAATCTGTGTACCTCTGGGATATTCTCCGCTTTCAACATTGGATTTCGGAGAAGATGCTCTCGGAAGTGTTATGTTTTCTTCTGTTGCTTCACTGTCCAGCCAGCCCTCTTTTACAGCAATCGCTTTGACAACCGTAGAATTTTTTATTTCAAAGGGTCCGATATATCTTAAGCTTTCGGTTGTGGGGTCAGAGCCGTCAAGAGTATAGTAAATTACAACAAATTCATCATCTGTGTTGATTTCAACATTTACTCCACCCTCGGTTTTATCATCGTATGAAATATTGGGCTTTTCATTTTTAGGCAAAGTATATTTAAAGGTTACAACATTACTGTCAAGGTAATCTTCTTCTACCGCAAATGCTTTTATAACAGTATCTTTATTTATACTGAAAGGACCTGTATATAAAATACTTTCTTCAGTCGGCTCTGTTGCATCAATTGTATAATATATCTTTGCATTTTCACTGCCTGTAAGAACAATTTTGTCGGTGGTTTTAATCTGACCGCTCGGGAAATTAGAGGTTGGATCGGGAGTGCGTAAAACAATTATTGTTTCGTCAAGCATTTCGCTTTGCTTTCTTCTTTCCGATACGGCAAACGCTTTAACAGTTGTTTCTTTTGAGATTTTAAAAGGTTCTTTATATACAGGTGAAGATAAAGTCGGCTCGCTTCCGTCAACAGTATAATAAATCGTTGCATTCTCTGTTTCGGATTTCAATGAAATTTTCATTTCATATCCGGCTTTTTCTTTGATTACCTGAGGCTTTGCGGTAAGATATACAGTATATGATTTTTCTGCAACATTACTGTCTGTATAGCCTTTGGCTGATGCATAAGCTTTTATCTTAATATCATCGGTTATTTCTATCGGTGCTTCATAGAGAGCACTTTCTTTGGTCGGATTTTCTCCGTTTAAGGTATATCTGATTTCTTCGGAATTTTCCGAAGTTATAGAAACCTTATCACCAATATACACATTACTTTCAGTTATGCTGAATACCGGTTCAGGAAGCTGTTTTACCTCAACAACATATTCTTTAACATCGCTGTCCTGATATTTTGGAGAATATGTATAGACTTTAATGACCGTCTGATCCTTTGTAACAGTAAAAGGCTCTTTATATTCGTATTTTTCAGAAGCTTCCGCCTTGGGATCGCTTCCGTCAAGAGTATAGATAAGTGTTGCGCCCTCTGTTTTTGAAGAAATGCTTATTATTTTTCCGCCGGTTGTTTTTTCTTCGGTAATTTCAGGAAGCTCTGCCTTGGATATTGTATAATCTACACTAACCTCGTCTGATTTTGAAGTTCCTAAGCCTTCCGCATAAGCCGTTATGCTTTTCCCGGAATCAAGAATTATTTTTTCTTTATATTCGGAAAACTCTCCGCTTGTTTTGTAATAAATTTTCGCATCGTTTTCCGCCGTAATGGTAACTTCTGTTTCTTTTAAATATTCTCCGCTTGCAGGAGAAATAACGGGTGGTTTTGTTTTTGCAACCGTTACGGTTTTCTGGGAAGTTTCAGAAACCGTATCTCCCGACTTTGTATAAGCATAAATTGTTGTATCTTTATCAACAAATATTTCTTTGGTATATTTCGAAAAATTCTGATTGTCGGTGCTGTAATATATGTCTGCAGCATCATCGGTAGATATTGTTATGTTTTTACCGCCGTATACAGATGTTTCAGAAATTGTTGCACCTAAAAGCTCAACCTCGTCTGCATAGTTTACTGTAATTTCGCCGAGTCCGTTTAAATTGTATATAATGAAATATTCAGTATAAGCTTCTACATCATAAGTTGAATTATCTCCTGCTTCACGCAAATGACGGTTTCTTAATTCCGTATCGTAAATATAGTATTCTTCAGGCTGATATGATTCTCCGTTAAGAAATTCAATATTTACTTCCCCTGATTTTTGAGGAATAAATCTGACAAAAGCTATATCACCGTAATTCTGAATATAGCAAGTATCTCCGACCTCAACATAATCCTGACATTCAGCAGGTCTTACCATAAAGTCACCATGCATCGGCCAACCTTCGTCATTCCACATAGCATCCACAGTAAAATTATAATAATCTTCCATATGAACAATTTGTG
This sequence comes from Clostridia bacterium, assembly GCA_045654825.1. GTDB lineage: Bacteria > Bacillota > Clostridia > UMGS1840 > HGM11507 > JAZQFU01. The sequence goes on from JAZOOC010000061.1 coordinate 10,520, forward strand.
CACGCTGATATATCCAGTCATACATTTCAGGAGAACTACAGCTAGTAAGACTGATTACATAAGGTGCTGTTTCACGAGCTATAAATCCTGCAACCAAAGAGCTTGATACCTCGGGATCTATCATATATGGTCTGTCCATTTCCATATATAAAGGATCATCGTAATCGGGCCACGGACCGGGTCCATAACCGCTTCCTACATAATAATCTATGGGACCTGTAAAATCACCTACAAATCCGATTTTAATATAAGAAGCATTATATTGCCACTTTGAAAAACTCATATTTATGCCATAACCACTAGTACAAAACACCATATTATCCCAGGAATCATATAATTCTATCCATATTTCTTCCGGTGCATTTGCTTGAAAGGTATATTCTGTATAGTCATCAAGATTGCTTAAATATAGTATCTGAGACTGCCCCGGATACATAATATCTGCAATTCCCCCGCACTCAGGGGAAAGATAATTTGTATCGCCGCCGGGATAATCTCCGCCTCCGCCGTTAGCAACGACTATTACATTTATAGTTTCTTCAGCGCTGCCCTGAAAACCTGCATATAAATGAACGGCATCCACTTCATCAATTCTGAATGTAATACCGAAATTCGTTTCGTCGTGGCAACAGCTGTAATCAGAATTAACCCCATAACCGTTGGCATTATAAAGCACGCAGAAGGTAGGGACTGAATTATCCGAATATACATAATACTCTGTATTCGGATCCAGCATACCAAGAGAAAAACGAACAGCTTCTCCGGAAGGAACATACACACTGTTGTAGCCCTCATTAAGATCCCAATCTATCTCCGCCGATGCCATAATCGGAATCAATGATAAAATCATTGAAGCCGAAAGAATAAGGCACAATATTTTCTTTATCATCTTTCTCACTCTCCTAACACAACATTATTCCAGCCC
>JAZOOC010000062.1:0-36703 GCA_045654825.1 Clostridia bacterium
CTCACAGAACGACATGGCTACGATCCGACTTGATTGACAGAAGATGAAATTCAACGAGATTTTTGAAATCTATTTTTGAGTTTTTTGGATTTTTTTGCAAGTTTCGCAAGTTTATCTTGCATTTTTGTATATAAGGCTGCATTTTGCAGGTTTATATAAATGTCATTTTAGACAACTCCTTTTCACCCGGTAGGAGCTTCTGTTAAAGGCGGTGCAAGACCGCCTGCCGGGGCTATCTGCCAAAGATGAAGGAAATATAACGGAGGTTTAAAAAATGAAGGTAAAAATTATTAAAGATTACAACGATTTAGAGCTTAAAAGGCTTGTTACAGTTAAGAACGACAAAGAATTAACTGTAAGCGAAGCAAGAGGCAAGGCGCTTATTAATGCAGGTGTTGCAGAAGAAATAAAAGAAGCTGAAACCCCTGCACCTGAAAATGAGCCCGGCACAAAAAAGACTACAAAAAAGAAAAAAGAGGCTTAAAACATGGCTAAATATGAAGTTTTAAAAAGTGAATTTGTATTGCAGACACTTGAAAAAGGCACAGATGTTATTATTTGCGACTTTCCTACTATGCGAATGATAAGTTGTAACGGCTTAACAGTCGGTGCGATATTGGCATTTGCAGCAAAAGAAACGACTGTGTTTTATAAAAAGGTTGTAGCTGATGAATAAAAGACGAAATGACATTATAAATTTAGTGCCGGAAGAGTCTTTAGACCTTATTACTGATGTAATAGATGAGGTTATCTTCTTAGAGGGTAAGCTTGAGGAATTAAAAAAGCTCCCTTTTATCGAAATTCACCCCAATAATGAAATGAAGCAAAGGAATACTCCGGCAGCAAAGTTGTATAAAGAGTTTTTACAGCAGTATATCAACTGTATAAAGGTTATTGAAGCCGTTATATACAGAGATAAACGGCTTGAGGGTGAAGAAACAGAAGAAAGCCCATTAAGGAAATGGTTCAATGATCATATTACAAAATAAAACTATATGGACACCCGACAATTCTTATTTGCTTGAGTATTTAGGGCGAATAGAAACGGGCGAAATAATTGCAGGTCGTGAATTATGGCAAGAATTGAGGAATTTAAGAGAAGATTTGCTCAATGATGCTTATATTTACGACACAAAAGATGCATTACTCCGTATGGATTTTATGGAAAACTGTGTAAGGCTCACCAAAAGCCCTTATTACAATAAGCCTATGGTGCTTATGCTTTGGCAAAAGGCATTTATTGAGGCGGTTTACTCATTCAAAATGAGCGATACCACTCTAAGAAGGTTTAAAAAAATCATTTTGCTTATTGCCCGAAAGAACACAAAGAGTGAGACTTGTTCTGCACTTGGTTTAAGTGAGTTTTTTCTTGGAAATGCAGGCTCTGATATAGTGTGCAGCTCAAATGATGATACACAAGCGAGCATTATTTACGATGCTATAGACACAATGAGGCTGTTAATTGATCCTGAACAGACAGACAGCAGGCGAAATCAGCAATATATAAAGAATAAAGCAAATAATACAAAAATTTTCAAGCTGTCAGACAAGACACAAAACAAAGAAGGGCGCAACATTGATGTGGCATTCCTCGATGAAAGCCACGAAATGAAGGACAATGTTATTGCTAAGTCAATTGAGCAGTCGCAAAGTCTGAAAGATGAGCCATTATTTATAAATCTTACTACAGAGGGCTTTGTTGTTGATGGTTTTCTTGATGAAGAATTGAGAAAAGCAAGAAAAATCATTAACGGTGAGGACGATGGCATTGCTGCAAGTCGTACATTGCCTTGGTTATACACTCAAGACTCAGAAGAAGAGATATGGCGAGACCGGGCAACATGGGTAAAAAGCAACCCCTCCCTTGGAATCGTTAAAAAATGGGATTATCTTGACGAACAAATTGACCTTGCAAGAGAAAGCAAGGCTGACAGGATATTTGTTTTGTGTAAAGACTTTAATATCAAACAAAATAGTGCTCAGTCTTGGCTTAATCTTGAGCAATACGACTATAAAGCCGTTTATAACCTGGAAGAATTCAGGGGTTGTATATGTTTGGGAGCTGTTGACCTTTCGGAAACAACAGACTTGACTTGTGCAAAGGTGCTTTTTATGAAACCGGGCGACAATGTTAAGTATATTTACACTATGTATTTTATACCTGAGCTAAAACTTGAAAATTCAGACGATAGCAACGCAGGGGCAAAATACAAAGAGTGGGCGGAGGCAGGACTTATAACCATAACAGAGGGCAATGACATTGACTTAACTTGTGTTGCTGATTGGTTTTATAAATTATACAAAGAATATGACATAAAACTTTGGAAATGTGGTTATGATCAGAAGTTTGCAAAGGATTTTATAAACCGTATGGAGCAATACGGATGGACTAAAGCAGGCGGTGAGCTTGTAATGATTTTGCAGAATGCTCAAACACTCAGTAATGCAATAAAATTGCTTGAAGCAGACTTTAATCACCGACTTGTTAACTATAACGACAATGAAGTCGACAAATGGTGTTTAAAAAATGCCTGTTTAAAGCTTAATGATTTGAGGCAAGCCCTTATTGTTAAGAGTGAGGCATCAAAACGAATAGACGGAGCAGTTTGCAAAGCTATTTTATACGAGATGTACCGCCAAAACAGAGGCGAATACAAGCAAATGATAGATAAAGCTGCATAAATAGGAGTTGTATATTCATTTGATTAAATTACATCATGGAAACTGCATCGAAATAATGAAAAATATAACGGACAAAAGCATTGATTTTATACTTTGCGATTTGCCGTATGGTGTTACAGATGCAAAGTGGGATAGTGTAATAAATTTTAGTGAGCTATGGGAGCAATACCACAGGATTATAAAAGATAATGGAGCAATTGCACTATTTGCAATACAACCATTTACAACAAAATTGATACATAGCAATTTAAAACACTTCCGTTATTGTTGGTATTGGAAGAAAAACTATGCAACAGGCGGACAATTTGCAAAAGTACAGCCCATGAGATGTATTGAGGATATATGCGTATTTTATAAACATAAGCCTCAATATAATCCGCAGGGGATAATAAAACTTGATAAACCAATCATAAACACGGTTAGCCGTAAAACCAACTTAATTGAATTTAGGGGAAAAGAAAGCATACAAAAATATACCAATTACCCTAAAAATATTTTAGAGTTTAATTCTGTGCATAAAGCCGGACGGCTACACCCTACTCAAAAGCCTGTTGAGCTTTTGGAGTATCTTGTGAAAACATACACAAGCGAGGGCGACACTGTACTTGATAACTGTATGGGAAGCGGAAGCACAGGCGAAGCCTGCATAAATACAAAAAGGAAGTTTATAGGCATAGAGCTTGACAAAAATTATTTTAATCTTGCGAAAAAGAGGCTCTCTGCTTAAAAGTTTGGAGGTGCAATATAAAAAATGGGCTTTTTTAGCGATGCCGTTAAAAAAATTCTATCCCCTATCACAAAATGGAAATATGCAGAGATGCTAAACGGGCACTCTCCTATTTTTTCGCAGTTTGGGAGCAATATTTTTGCAAGTGATGTAGTGCAGCAGGCGGTTACTTGTATTGTAAACGAAATTAAGAAGCTCAGAATTGAGCACATCAGGGAAAATGGCAATGACATAATCCCGGTGAACAGTAGTTTGCAAAAAGTCTTAAATAATCCCAATCCGCTTATGACACAAACTGAATTTCTAGAGATTATAGGTTGGCAGCTTGTTGTAAACTATAACTCTTTTATTCTTCCCGTTTACTACGAGTGGAAAGACAAAAAAAGCAGAGTTGTCATAAGAAAATATGAGGGGTTATATCCTATTCAGCCTTCACAAGTTGATTTTATTGAGGACAGTGCAAAAAATCTGTATATAAAATTCAAGTTTGCGAGCGGTGAAGAGTATATAGTCAAGCATTCTGATGTTATCCACCTGAAAACTCATTACTCGGTTAATCAGTATATGGGTGGTAATGAGAGCGGACAGGCTGACAATTCAGCACTGTTGAAAACTCTTAATATTAACCATCAGCTTTTGCAGGGTGTGAGTGCTGCCGTTAAAGCAAGCTATGCAGTCAATGGTGTAGTAAAAGTTAAGTCTCTTATAGACGGAGGCAAAACAAAAGCAGCCTTAAAAGAGCTTGAAGAAAAGCTGAAGAATAACGAAAACGGCTTTATAGACTTAGATATTGGCTCTGAGTTTATCCCCATTAAAAAAGATTTAAAAATGGTTGATCCTGACACACTGAAATTCATTGATGAAAAAATACTAAGGCATTTTGGAGTGTCTTTGCCGATATTAACAGGCGATTTTACAAAAGAACAGTATGAGGCTTTTTATCAAAAGAGCATTGAGCATATTGTCATTACAATCAGCCAGGGATTTACAAAAACATTGTTTACTCCGGGCGAAAAATCGACAGGAAACAAAATAAAAGCTTACCCTGAAGACTTGCTTTTTATGTCGATAGACCAAAGATTGAGAATGATAAAAGAATTAAGCCCAACAGGGGCACTTATGGAAAACGAAAAGAGAGTTGCATTTGGTTTGCGACCTCTTGCAGAGCTTGAAGGCAAAAGGTATATGAGCCTTAACTGGATAGATGCAACAAAAGCAAATGAATATCAGGTGGGAGGTGCAAACAGTGGAAACAATGCAGAATAAGGAAAAAATCTTACGCTGTTATAACAGTGAACTTAGAGCAAGGCAAGAAGAAGGTATAGGAATTATAGAAGGTTATGCCATTGTCTATGATTCTCTTACTGACCTTGGCTATTTTGAAGAAATTATAGCCAAAGGAGCATTAAAAGAGTGCGACTTAAAAGATGTCAGATTTTTAGTAAACCATGACACAAGCATGATACCTCTTGCAAGAAGCCGAAATAATAACGAAAAATCAACAATGCAGTTAATTGTTGATGAAAGAGGCTTAAAAATCATTGTAAAGCTTGACCTCGAAAACAATGCAGAGGCAAGAGCTTTATATAGTGCCATAGAGCGTGGAGATATATCGGGAATGAGCTTCATGTTCACAGTTCGCAAAGAAGAATGGGACGAAACTGACAGAGAACACCCCAAACGCACAATTTTAGAAATTGAAAAAGTGTTTGAAGTTTCAGCCGTGACATTCCCGGCATATGAAGAAACCGAAATTAATGCTCGCTGCAAAGCGGAACTGGAGAGTTACCGCAGCACACTGGAGAGTGTGCCAAAACGCAACGCACCGGAGGGTGAAAGCATTGATGATATAGAGCTTTTAAAGCTCAAAACAAAAATTAAACTTGATTTAAATTTTTAGGAGGTTAAAAACAACATGAAAAAGTTTTTAGAGAAATTACTTGCAAAAAGAAAAGCAGAACTCAAAGCAGCTCAGATTCGCTTTGATGCCTGCACAGATGTTGCCGAAGTAAGAGAACTTGGCGAAACTCTTTCAGCTCTTAAATCAGAGATTGAAGATGTAGAAGCTCAGCTCAGAGACCTTGAAGAAGGTGGCAACAACGGCAACGACGAAGGCGCACAGGCTAACAGCGATGAGCCTGACGATGAAGGCAGAAGCGGAGTGCCTGCTGATGCTATTTTAAGAAATGGCGCAGTAGTTGCAAGCTTCGGTACAGCCGTTGCAAATGACGAAGGCAACATTGCTTACCGCTCTGCATTTATGGATTTTGTGCTCAGAGGCACACCAATTCCGGCAGAACTCAGAGCAAATGAAAATACCCTCACATCTGATGTGCAGTCTGTAATTCCTACAGAGCTTGTAAATCAGATTATTGAGAAGTTTGACAATGTAGGTATGATCTTACCTCTCATTAACAAAACTTCTTATGCAGCAGGTGTTGAAATTCCTATTTCAACTGTTAAGCCTGTTGCTTCATGGATTGCTGAAGGTGCAACTTCTGGCAGACAGAAAAAGACCACAGGCAAAATATCCTTTACATATTACAAACTTCGCTGTGAAATTTCCATGACAATGGAAACAGGCACAATGGCACTTGCTGCATTTGAAGCTAAATTTGTTGAAAATGTTGCAAAAGCTATGGTTTATGCCATTGAAAATGCAGTTATTAATGGTACTGGCTCAGGTCAGCCCACAGGTATTTTAAAAGCAGAAGTTCCCGAAGGTCAGGCTATCACCGGAACACTCAGCTTTGCGAAACTTGCAGAGGTTGAAGGTGTTATTCCTGTTGAATACGAAACAGGCTCAAAATGGTGCATGAACAAAAAGACCTTTGCAAAAATTCAGGGGCTTTCTGATGCACAGGGTCACCCGATTGCTCGCCTTAACTACGGCATTGGTGGTGCACTTGAAAGAACAATTCTTGGCAGAGATGTTGTTATTACTCCCTACATGGAAGATAACAAAACCTTTGTATATGACTTTGCTGACTATACCCTCAACACAATTTATGACATGGGTATCTCAAAGAAACAGGATTGGGAAACAGAAGATTTATTAACCAAAGCTGTAATGAGTGTTGACGGAAAAGTTGTTGACAACGGCTCACTTGTAACATTCAACTTTGAAGATGTTGCAAACGTGTAAAAAATAGGAGGCTTAACTAATGGATGAGGCTACATTATTGCAATCTGTAAAGACTGCCCTTGGAATAACGGGAGATTATCAGAACGAAACTATAAAAATTTATATGTATGAAGTGCTTGAATATCTTGCCGATGCAGGGGTATCAGCAGAAATATTAATGCAGCCGTCCATAGTTGGAGTTGTTGCACGAGGTGTAAGCGACCTTTGGAATTATGGCAACTCGGGCGGTAAGCTCAGCGAATACTTCATGCAAAGAGCAATACAGTTAAGACATACAGCCTATACAGAAGCGGAGGGGGATTTAAATGAGTAATGTAAGAGACTTGTTTGCTACAAGTGCAAACAATGCACACTTGGGCTATAGCTTAAGGAGAGAAGCAACAAGTGCATACTTTGTAATTGACGGTGAAGCCCGGACTATTACACCCCCTTCCACCTTCAAACATTTTGGTGTTGAGTCGGACGAAAAGACGGCTCGCATATGGTTTGAAGCTCCGCAGATCGTGGGCGACAATATAGACCTTGCAACACTCAACTTAAGAGTGAACTTTAAAAACGCAAATGGCGATAAAGACATTTATATTGTTGATGATGTTGAGGCTGACGGCTCAAATATTCGCTTTAGTTGGCTTTTAAGCCGTAAGGTAACATTGTACAAGGGTACAGTTTCTTTTATCGTCTGTGCTATAAAAACAAGCTCAGGCGGTGAAGTGCAAAACGAGTGGAACACTACCCTGTGCACAGGCTCTGTACTTGAAGGCTTAGAAGCTACAAGCCCCGAAGTAGAGGAAAGTGCAAGCGACCTTATTTCTCAGCTTGTGGATATGATTAACGGAGCTACAAACGATGTTAATAATGCCAAAGCCGAAGCCTTAAGCGATATTGAAGATGCAAAAGAAGAGGCACTATCAGCTATAGGCAAAGCAGACACAACACCTTTAGCCAATAGCCTTAAAGCTACTGCAAGCGGTGAGGTTGTAAGGGTTGATGACGTAAGCCCTCTTGAGCATACGGCAAAGGTGAAAATTAGCGGTGAAAATATTGACATGACAACTGTAACGGTTACAAGGTGTGGAAAGAATTTATTGAACTTTACTCCATATACAACAAACAGCGAAGGTGCAACCACTCAAACATTTGAAGCCCCTATACTCCCTGTTGGAGCAACATTTTTTTTGCACGGCTTCTTTGATGATGGGGGTGCTTTAGCTTCCGGGAACTGTGCTTTTGTCTTTCGCAAGGGGTCAACGCAATTGCTTAACACTGCTCCAAATGTGGCGGTGACTGTTACAGAAGAAATTGCACAAGCTGACACTGTTGCTATTTATACTAATGCTACAGTAGCCGGAAAAACTGTTGCAAAGTTTCAAATAGAAATTGGCACAAATCCAAGCGACTACGAACAATACAAAGAAGCAACAACCTACACACCCGATGCAGACGGCACAGTTGACATTGTTTCTGTATCACCCACAATGACACTCTTGACAGACACCGCAGGTGTAAACATTGAGCTTGAATACAATCAGGACATAAATGCTGCAATGGATAATGTTAAAAAAGATATTGCCGAAGTTGACAGGATGATTGCTGAAGTAACAAACGTTATAAGCGACATTGAAAAATCACTTGACAATGTTATTGCAAAATATGAGTTGGGCGGTGATGTTGAATGACAACTGGCGAAAAGTTTGAAAAGGTTGCAGATGCAGTCTATGACAAAGGCAGAACCGATGAATGGTCTGATTTTTGGGACGCATTGCAAAATAACGGCAACAGAGTAAATTACGATTATGTGTTTTATTCAGCTATTTCTCAGCCAGTATGGACGGATGAAACTTTGAGACCTAAACACTCTATGCAACCTACAACTGCAAACAGGGCTTTTAGGTATTCAAGAATTACCTCTTTGAAGGCATTGTTTGATGACAGAGGGATAGAGCTTGATTTTTCAAAATCAACCCATTGTGGGTTTTTGTTTGCAAATTCCTCAGTTACAGAGGTAGGAACAATTGACCTGTCAAGTGTAACCGCAGTTGATAATTCAACGGGGATTTTCTCATATTGTCAAAGGCTTGAAAGAGTTGCCCTTTTTAGACCATCACCCAATTTTACTGCTGGATATGGTAATGCTTTCGCATACTGTGAGAAACTAAAACACATTACTATTGAGGGGTCATTGATTAAGACTGTATCTTTTTCATCTTCACCGTTAACTGTTGAAAGTATGAAGAGTATTATTACACACCTTGCTAATTATGCAGGAACAGAAAATGAAGGAACACAAAGATTGACATTTTCCGAAACTTGTTGGGAAGAATTGGAAGCAAGTGGAAAGCCATTTGATGATGGACTTACAACCGACGAGACAATGACTTGGGAAGATTATGTTGGTAGCCTTGGTTGGCTTACTTAAAGGAGGGTGACATTATGCCTTTTATAGCACACGATGAAATATTTGTGCCGAACACCACAACTAAAGTATTCATAAATTCATCAGGAGTTGCAACACAATATAAAATCATTCCTGATGATGGCTATGTTCTTCACCTTAAGGATGAAGATGAGCTTATTTATGATGATAACTATGAAAATGTTATCGGTAGAAACGAAAGATATTCTTATGGCGGTGCATCGGTACACATCAGTTATGACTTTACCGTTAAAGTGGCTGATACATACACTTACACTGATGAAAACGGCAACACACAGACAATACCGATTGAAAGAATCGGTGCACAGGAATTTTACACGTTGCCTGCAAGTGTTGTGCCACAGAACATGACTTATGGTGGCGGTAACAATCATGTTGTTGCATCTGTTGACGATCCAAAAAAGACGGAGGCAGAATAAATGCACGACTACAAACCAAACTTCCCTTTTAATGTTGCAGCTTACATATTAAAGCCCACTACAAAAAGGGTTAAGGGTGTAACAGTTAAGACATACGCACCCCCGGAAGAGAGCGAGCTCATATATTGCAGTTTTGTCACTTACGGAGGCACAGAACAAAACAAAAACGGTGCTTATTCGGTAGTTGACACCGCCAATGTAGAGACTTGGTTCAGACCTGATATAAAAGCAGAATGTGGCTTTTGTTTGGCTGACAATCCCTCAAAGGTGTATGAAATAATTGGCTCACCCGAAAACATAAAAATGCAAAATCAATTTTTAAAATTTAAGGTGCAGGCTGTGAATGGTGGTGCTTAATCATGGCAAGAAAAAAAGTTGGCTTACATTCCAATTGCTTTGAAGATTTAATGGCAAAGCTTGACGAGGTAGGCAGCACTGATGCAATGAAAAAAGGTGTTGAAGGTGCATTAAAAACATCAAAGCAACACATTAACCAATTGCTTAATACAGCAATGCAGACAGGCAACCTTCCTGCCGGAGGTAAATACTCAACAGGCGAAACAAAAGCCTCAATTGATGAGGATATGAATGTTGAGTGGTCAGGAACATTGGCAAGCCTGAAAGTCGGCTTTGATTTGCAAGGTTCAGGCTTAAGAAGCATCTATCTTATGCATGGCACTCCCAAAATGAGCCCTGTGCCCGGCTTATACGATGCTATTTATGGCAGCGCAACAAAAAAAGAACTCGGCAAATTACAAACCGAGGCAATAAACAAAGTAATTAAAAGAATTATGGAGGGGTAACAATGGAAGATTTATTAATATCTACTATTGAGGGGGCTTTTGGCTATCCTGTAATTTTGCAGGGCAGTATGTCACCCGATGAACAATACCCCGATCATTTTTTCACTTACTGGAATAACTCAGCAGACGGCACGAGTTATTACTCCAACAATGAGGGTGCTATTGTTTGGAATTACAGTTTGAATTTCTACAGTAAAGACCCTCAAGCCGTCAATACAAAACTTTTAGAAGCTAAAGCAGCTTTAAAAGCTGTTGGCTTTGTGGTAAATGGTGCAGGTCATTCTGTTGCAAGTGATGAGCCCACTCACACAGGCAGAGGCATTATAGCCATTTACCGCCAAGAACAATAATTTTTTAGGAGGTGCAACCTTGAAGAAACTTATAACAATAATGATTTCACTTGTGATTATTATCACAATGTGTGTACCTGCTCATGCAGGCACTATTTACGAAGATGTTGAGGCATTGACCGAGAGAGTGGCAACACTCGAAAACACAGTTGAAAGTTTGAAAACTAAAGAACTGACAGAAAACACTGATCTGTTTGACTTGAGTGTTGGCAGGTACTATGTACCAAGTGCAGCAGTAAGTGCAACACTCTCAAATAAACCAACTACAAGCAATGCAACAGCATATATTGAAGTGCTACCCGGTGGAAACTCAGGGCAGTTAATAATGAGATATATGCCCTGTGCTTCTTCTGCAAGCTATTACCAAATTGCATATTATTCGGGGGCTTGGGATAGTTGGAAAGCGGTTAATTTGTATGACAGCGGTTGGATTGATTTGCCACTTAGCGGAAATGTAACGGCATATAATGATGAACAAAAGCCGAGATACAGGCGAATAGGCAACGAAGTGTTTATAACAGGTGTTGTTAAAAATATAAGTGAATTTGAAACGGTTATATCAACACTTCCGGTAAATTACAGACCTTCAAAAAAGGTTATTATTGCAGTTCCGTCAATAGGAACAAAATTCAGTCGCATAAGCATATCAACGAACGGTGAAATTTATTACGAAAGATCAAGCGACAATACAATAAATTCTACAAATTGGCATAGTTTGGCTTGTTCATTCTATGTAGATTAATAATATTTTAGGAGGTAGTATTATGTCAGATTTATATCAGCAGTACAGAGGTATTAGAGGTTGGGTAGCAGCCGAAGTTCTCGAAGACACAGAAGAAAAATTTGAAACTGGAGAGGTATTCCCTATTGCAGGTCTTGCCGAAGTTTCCAAGAGCACAGACAGCTCAAGCGAACCTTACTATTACGATAATAAGGCAGCAGGCTCAAACGACAGCACCGGAGCAGATCAGGTTACTTTCTTATCTGCTGCAATTCCCGATGAAGCTTATGCAAAAATCACAGGTCAGTATTATGACGATACAAGAGGCTTGCTTGTTGAAGGCTCAAGAGAAAGCAAATATTTTGCCACTGGCTATATTACCAAGAAAACAGACGGCACAGAGATGTTTGTTTGGAGATTAAAAGGTAAATTCAGCATTCCTTCATCAACTCATGCAACTGAAAGCGAAGGAGCAGAAGGTAACGGTCAGGAAGTAACTTATACAGGCACAGAAACTGTACATAAGTTCACTATTGGCGAAGAAAAGAAACCCGAAAGAGCTGTTACAGTCAACACAAAACTTAATAAAGTTGATGAAGCAGAATTCTTTGGAACAGTACAGACACCCGACACAATCAAAGCAAGTGTCTAATAACTAAAAAGGGCGGTAACAATACCGCCCTTTTTTAAAAATAAAAGGAGGAATAAAAATGAGCTTAAAATTAAATATTTATGATCCAAAAACAAAGGAAATCACAAACACATATGAGGCTGAAAATGCTGACATTATGTTTGGCACAATTGAGGATATTATTGAAATAATTGACATAGATACACTTAACGATAAAATGACATGGGCCAAACTCATTATAGTGTCAATTAAGAAGTTAAGACCGCTTCTTAAAGATGTTTTTGTTGGTCTTAATGATGAAGAATTGAAAAACACAAAAGTTAACGAGCTTGTGCCACTTTTTAAAGAAATATTCAATTTCATGTGGGATGAGATTTTGGGTTTAGGCGGTAAAAGCTCAAAAAACTAAATGAGGGTGGCGAAAAGCTACCCTTATACGATGTTCTTTTTGGGGCTACTGTTGGTTTATGCAACAGTTTCCCGTCTCTTAACCCACTCTTAATAAGAAAATCACCTGCACACGAGGTTTTTTTGCTCATAAAACGCACTTCTGCTTATAATGAGCGAAACCAAAAAACACAAAACATAAAAAGAGTGCAAGCAGGTGATGATTGGTTTTAGTGAGGTGATATTATGGCAAGCGAAGAAACAACCACCAAGCTTAATGTAGACATATCTGAGCTAAAAAAATCAATGCAAGATGCAAAGCGAGCTGTTTCTGTTGCAAATAGTGAATTTAAGGCTTCGGTGTCTACATTAGAAAATTGGAGTAACACAACCGAAGGTGTAAGCGCAAAAATAAAACAGCTTAATTCCAATGTCAAAAGTCATGAGCAAATACTTGATGCATTGGAACAACAATACAAGGCTGTTGTTGCTGAGCAGGGGGAAAACTCCAAAGCAGCGCAAAACCTTGAAATTAGAATAAACAACCAAAAAGCCACTGTCAACAAGACAGCAATGGAGCTGAAAAAATATGAAAATCAGCTTCAGACATTAGAAAGTGAACAAAAAAAGCTTGAGCAAGAGACTGAGAAGCAAATCAGTACATATGACAAGTTAAAAAATACAATTAGTGAGCAAGAGACAGAGCTTGCAAACTTAAAAAAAGAATATGCAAACACCGCTCTTGAGCAGGGAAAAAATTCAGACTCTGCCCGGGAGCTTGCCGGAAAAATTGAAAACCTTTCATCTGAATTAAGTGCCAATAAAACCATTATGAAGAATGTTGACAAGGCAGCAGACGACTTGGATGAATCGCTTGACGATGTAGGCGACGCAGCCGAAAAAACCAAAGAGGGCTTTACTATTATGAAGGCTGCCATAGCTGATCTTATGGCAGACGGCTTGAAAGCTTTGGCACAAACAGCCAAAGAGTGTATGCAGGAATTGGCTTTTGAGACTGAACAGGCATATGATACTTTTCAGGCCAAGACAGGCACAGCCACAGAAGCCATGGGAGAGTTTAAAGATAAAATTGATGATCTTTACCGCAATAATTACGGTGAAAGTATTACTGATATTTCAAATGCTATGGCAGAAGTCAAGCAGCAAACAAAAGAAGTAGACCCCTCAAAACTTCAAGAGCTTACAAAATATGCTATTGTGTTGAGAGATACTTTTGAATTTGATGTGAGAGAGTCAATGCGTTCCGTAAATATGCTGATGGATCAATTCGGTATTAGTGGCGAGGAAGCATTTAACCTTATAGTGCAAGGCGCACAAAAAGGACTCGACAAGAATGGTGATTTACTTGACACAATAAATGAGTATGGTGTGCATTATAAGCAGTTAGGCTATGACTCTGAGGACTTTTTCAACTCTCTTGTAAATGGTGCTGAAACTGGCACGTTCAGTGTTGACAAATTGGGCGATGCAGTCAAAGAGTTTGGCATAAGAACAAAAGACACTGCACAATCAACCACAGAAGGCTTTGAGCTTATAGGGTTAAGTGCAGATGATATGCGCAAAGAGTTTGCCAAAGGTGGCGACAGCGCACAAAAAGCAACCAAAAAAACCTTAAAAGCTCTTTTTGAATTAGACGACGAGGTTAAACAGAATCAAGCCGGGGTTGCTTTATTTGGCACAATGTGGGAAGACCTCGGAATTGATGGTGTAAAAGCCCTGATGAATACTGAAGGTGCGCTCAAAAAAACAAATCAAGCTATGAAAGAGCTTGACCAAGTCAAATATGACAATGTTGCAAATAAATTTTCGCAGATTGGGCGAAGCTTGCAAATAAATTTTCTGTTGCCACTGGCACAAAAAGCACTCCCTACAATAGAAAAGTTTGCAAATAAATTCATTGCTGATGGCGATAAAATTATAAACACACTTAAAGTGATAGGCACAGTTATTGCTGCTGTGTTTGTGGTGAATAAAATTGCAAAGTTTGTGCAGTCGGTAAGCTCATTAGTGAGCACATACAGGAAATTAAAAACAGCTCTTACCGCTGCAACCACGGCACAAACTGCATTAAATGCTGCTCAAACATCGTCAGGGTGGGGTGCTATTCTTACTGCGATTGGATTAGTAGTAGGAGGAATAATCACTTATATATCATCAACTAATGATGCCAAGAGCGAAACCGAGAAATTCTGCGAAAAAATAAAAGAATCCAGCGAAGAAATGCGAGAGCAGGCGGAAGCTTACAGAGAAGCAGAAGAAGCACGAAGTAACACTTTAAAGGGTATTTCTTCTGAATATTCGTATTATGAGGATCTCGTTGACGAACTAGCAAATATTACCGATGAAAACGGAAAAGTTGTTAAAGGTTACGAAAGCCGTGCACAAGTAATAACCGGGCTTCTCTCTGATGCCTTGGGAACTGAAATAACAACAGATCAACTTGTTGCACAAGGTAAGCAGAATGTAATTGATAAGATTAAAGAATTAATTGAAGTTCAAAAAGCTGAAGCAATGCTTGAGGCATACAAAAGCGACCATTTGGAAGCACTAAAGCAAAGAGAGAAAGCTTACGAAACATATATTGCAAGGAAAAAAGAAGCCGTATTAGCTAATGAAGAATTGGCGAATGCAGAAAAAGCTCTAGCCGATTACCAAAAAACATTCGATGAGATGACATATAAAACGGAAGAGGATTATGCTGCCTACAGTGTACAGGTCAAAAATCTTACTGGAAATATTGATAAATGCAAAGAGGCTCAAAAAAATGCCAATCAAGCTGTTGAAGATGCTCACGGTGTATACTTGGGCTATCAAAACACTATTGAGACATATAACGGTGTAAGTGCTGCCATAATTGAGGGCGACAGTGCAAAAATAAATGAAGCTCTTGCATTAATGACCTACAATTTCAAAACTGCCGAAAACTCGACAAGAGACATGCTTTGGCAACAGGTTGTGGATGCCCGTGAAAACCTTGCATTGTTAAAACAAGCACTTAAAGACGGAGAGCCGGGCATAACTCAACAAATGGTTGATAATGCGCAAATATGGGTTAATAGATCTGTTGAAGAACTCGATAAGCTTACCCCTCAAGCTGCTGCAAGTGCTGCCACTGCAAGTCAAAAATTTGTTAATGTAATGGATAATTATGTGCCAATGTCTGAATTAGCAGCACAGCAAAACGCACAAGCTGCTGCAAAAGGCTTTGGCTCACAAAATGCACAAGCTGAGCAGGCGGGCACAACTGAAAGCCAATATTTCGTTGGCGGTGTTGAGGACGTGATGAGAGCCTCTGAAATAGCAGCACAACAAAATGCACAAGCTGCTGCAAAAGGCTTTGGTTCTCAAAATGCTGAATCTAAGCAGGCAGGTACGACTCAAACACAAGAGTATGCTGACGGTGTGGAAGCGGTAGCACCCGAATCGCAAAAGGCTGCTGAAAAAAATGCAGAAGCTACCACACAAGGCTTTAGTTCTCAAAATGCTGAATCAAAAGCAGTAGGTAAAGAGTCTGGTGATGAATATGCTAGTGGTGTGAGCTCCAAAGCAGGAGCGACCGAAACTGCTGCAAAGAATGTTGCACAAAAGGGCAAAAGTGGTATGGCTAGTGTTGATACAACTGGCACTGGTAGGGACTTTACACAAGGCTTTATTAACGGCATGGGCTCTTTGTTATCAAGTGTGTGGAGTAAAGCCAAGGAAATCGGGTCAAGTGCGCTTTCAGCACTCAAAAATGCAATCAAATCTAAATCACCTGCAAAAGAAACAATAAAATTAGGTGAATATTTTGGCGAAGGTTTTGTGATTGGTATTGAAAAGCTTATATCTGATAGTCAAAAGGTAGCGGAAACCTTGGGCGAAAAAACCCTTGCAACGCTGAAAGACAGCATTGAGCAAGCAACAGAATTTTATACAGATGAAGCAAATGCTATGCTTGACAGCGAAAAATTCTACCTTGCTGAAAAAGAAAGAATAGAAAAGGAAAAAGCCGAAGCTGAATATCAGGAAAAACTTAAAAATGCCAAAACTGCTGAAGAAATCGAAAAAGCAAAGCAGGAAAAAATAAAACAAGAGCAGGAAGAGGCAAACCAAGCTTACCTTGACGGCTTAAAAGAAACAGCAGACAAAGAAAAAGAAATTTATAAAAAAAGGGCCGACTCCATCAAAGCTTATGTGAATGATTATGTTGACAAAGCAGAAGCTAAATTCAATGAATTTGTTGATAATTCAGTGAATAAACTTAATGAATTTAAAAGCTTACAGGAAAGTATAGTCAACTCTCTTAATGGCTCAGGCAATAATACATTCTCTACAGTGACATTTATTTCAGGTGACAGTTCAGAAACCTTCACAAAGCTTGCTGATGTTGGTGGTGACAATAAAACACTTGGCAAGTATTCTGCACTGCTTGATAAGCTTGCAGAGCGCACAGGCGGTTTACCTGCGGAAATTGCAAGTTTTCTTTCTGAAATGGATATAACTGACGGCATGGCATATGTTGAGGCATTACTTAATTCATCAGACAAAGAATTTGATGCCTATATTTCAGGGCTTGAAGAAAAAGAACGACTTTCAGGCGAAATTGCAAGCAAAATAACTTCCACACAAGCAAAAGCTCTTCATGATGAGATAATGAGCGAAGCCGGGAACATTCAAAATGAGCTTATGAGCATGGCTGAAGGAATACCCGAAGCACTTGGGGAACTCGGTGTAGAGGGAGCAGACAGCTTTGGCAGTGCATTTCTTAGTGAAATGACAGCAATTCTAAATAAAGTTAATGAGCAAATTACACTCAATTTAGGACATTTAATATCAGGCTTAAAATCCAATTTAGCAACTGCAAATTTAAATTTATCAGGTGCAACTGCTTCTTTGAGCGGTGGCAGTGTTGGTGGTGCTGTGTATAATTACACACAGGTTATTAACAGCCCAAGCCCTGTCAATCGTTTAGAACTTTATCGACATGGTAAAAACCTTTTAGGACTTAAAGGAGGTGTGTCGCAATATGTACTCATTAAAAGCTGAAAATAGCAGGGGTGAAGTGTTGGACTTCTCAACAAGCACTAAATGTGAAATACACAGAATTGAGGGGCTTAATCCCCCACCTGCTACTGTGAACAGAACAGCAAACACAACAGTTGACGGCAGCAAAGTAAACTCCGTGAAGCTTGAAAGCAGAAATATTGTAATGTATATCAAGCCAAAAGGCAACATAGAAGCAAGCAGGCTTTATTTATACAGGTTTTTTGCAAGCAAAAAGGCTGTTACACTCCACTTTAAAAACAGCTCCCGAGATGTTTATATTTCGGGAGTAGTGGAAACCTGTGAGCTCTGCCATTTTGACAACCCTCAAACAATGCAAGTGAGTATTATTTGCCCTGATCCTTACTTTAAGGATAAGGACGGTTTAAAGGTAAGGTTTAGCGACGTTACACCCTGTTTTGAGTTTCCTTTTTCTATTCCGGCAGAAGGTGTTGAGTTTAGTATTTATACTATCAATAACCGAAAATCAATAATTAACACAGGTGAGGTTGATACCGGGGTTATAATAGAGCTTTATGCAACAGGTGACTGTGTAAACCCTACTCTGTACAATGTAACTAAAGGCACATTTATTAAGCTTAATATTTCCATGCAAAAGTCAGACACCATTATTATTGATACCAACATTGACAAGAAAAGTATTACATTAATAAGAAATGGCGAAAAAATAAATGCTTTCGGTTATATGCGCCCGGACAGTGACTTTTTTACACTTTCAGAAGGTGATAATGTGTTTACTTATGCTTGTGAGGTTGGAAGCGACAACCTACAAATTACTTTCAATTCTTCTGTGTTATATAGTGGGGTGTAATTATGAATGATGTATATGTTCTTGACCGAGATTTTAATATCTTGGGTATTATAGACAGCTATGCAAGCATAATATGGCGACCTTCTTACAGTGGCATTGGCGATTTTGAAATATACACAGGGGCTACAGATAAGGCGGTTAAGCTGTTAACAGAAAACAACTACCTTGTGCGCTCTTGTGATATTTCTGCCGATGAAAACGACATTATTACATACAAAAAAGTCATGATAATAAAAAATGCCATAATCAACACAAATGTTGAAAATGGCGACTTTTTAACTGTCACAGGCAAGGAATTAAAATTTATATTGCATCAAAGGCTTATATGGGCGCAGACGATTGTAAACGGCACAGCAGAGGAAGCAATAAGGCAATACATAACCGAAAATGCTATAAATCCCACAAATGCAAACAGAGTGATTCCGGGCTTGGTGCTTGCTGAACCTGTCGGAATTTCCGACACCATCAGCAAACAAGTCACGGCAAGCCCACTTGATGAAACTATAACCGAAATTTGCAACACTTACGGCTATGGGTGGGATGTTTACATTTCCAATAATCAGCTTGTGTTTACTTTGTATGTGGGGCTTGACCGCTCTTATAATCAAACAGCCCTGCCCTATGTGGTATTTAGCGACAAATACAATAATTTATATAATACTGAGTATCAAAAAAGTACAGAGCTGTTTGCCAATACTGCCCTTGTTGGCGGTGAGGGTGAGGGCTTAGATAGGATTTACACAACTTGCAATGATGATATAGCAGGGCTTGACAGGTTTGAAACCTTTATTGAGGCAAACGAAATAAACCGAAATGAAGGGCAAGAGGATGAAGTGCCACTCAATGAGTATTTAAAACAACTTGGGGAAAAAGGTAAAGAAAAGCTCACAGAGTTTGGAATTACAGAAGCATTTACAGGTGAAATTGTAAACGACCTTAATTTTGTTTATGAAAAAGATTTTTTCATTGGTGATATAGTCACAGTAATTAATAAGTATGGTATTAGCCGAAATGTCAGGGTAATAAGTGCAATTGAGTCAGACGATGAAACAGGCACAAAGTTAATACCACAATTTAATATATAAGGGAGGTAATATTTTATGTGGACTAGCGGATTTTTTAACTCCGTTAATGGTGATCGTGTCTATTCTGCCGAACAAATGAGCAGAATTTTCGAGGGCTTAATTACAAATGGAGTGTATGCTTCAGTTGGTAACAAACTTGCAGTGCAGCCCAATAGTGGCATGACAATTCAAATTAATTCAGGCTTGGGTTGGTTTGCTCATAAGTGGGTAAGAAATGAAGCGGAGTATCTTTTGACTTTGGAGGATGCAGATGTATTGCTCAATCGTTATTGTGCAATATGTGTAAGGGTTGACACTACAACGGCAGAGAGAAAAGCAGAGCCATACTTGAAGTACAGCGATTTTGCAACTACTCCAATAAAGCCGACAATGGAAAGAAGCGACACAGTGCAAGAGTTTTGCCTTGCTTATGTGTATATCCCGGCAGGCACTACCACAATAACAGGCTCAATGATTGAGGACACAAGAAGCAACAAGGAGCTTTGCGGATGGGTAACCGGACTTATTGAGCAGATAGACGCTACAACTCTTTTCCAGCAGTTTGAGGCTGCATTTGTAGAGTGGTTTAATAGTTTGGGAGATTATCTTGACGAAAATGTTGAGGCTAAGCTTGCAGCAGATATGCTTACAGTAAAAGCTACTGCACCAATTAAAGCCATAGGCACATTTGACGGCTTGGGATGGATAAGTCAGGACGATGGCACTTATACTCAGGTTGTCACTGTTGAGGGTGTAACTGCTGATAATGACATTTTAGTTGCGCCTACAGACACCTACAAAGATGCATACATAGACGCAGGCTGTGAAGCTATTGCACAGGGCGAAAATACTGTAACATTTTCTGCCGACAATCCTGCCGACATTGATATGCAGGTCAAAGTTATTATATTTAATGATGCAATATAAACTCATAAAAATAAGGGTATCGGCATTATAGCTAATACCCTTATTTTTTATTTTTCAACATTTATTTCTTTATACACCGCAATTATATTGTTATTCCATTCATTGTCAAATTACCAAAGTAAAAAAGCCATGCTGTAAAGCAAGGCTTTTTTACATTCAACATAAATGTGCTACTTCATAGGCTCACCTATGTTGGATGTGGATTTTAAAAAAATTACACCTTCAGCTTCACATCAAGCTCAATAGGTGGATTAGACCAACCCCCCACAAGGTGGCTGCCTGTTCTTCTTTCATTTCTGACTGGCTTTTCTTTGTAGAAGTCCATTCTTTCAATGCAGGCTTTCAACAGTATGTTTTTTTGTTCTGCATCTTTTTCAGGGTTTGTCAGTGCTTCTTTTGCCTCACGAAAATTAACAATCTTATCTTCATAATTCACAGGTTCAGGGATGGCTTCATAAGCTTTGCACAGTGCCTGTTGTATTTCTTCTTTGTCTTTTAATAGTTTTGCATTCAGCTTGTGAAATATTTCTTCGGGCATTCGCTTTGCCGGGTTTGGATCAGATTGCATTTCCCATTGATTCACTTCTTTAGCTTGCAGGTCTTTTAATTGCTTTTCAAGGTTTTTGATAATATTTGCATGAAGCTTCACGGAATCCCCTTCATCATTCCGAATGCGAATTTCAAAATCTTCAATGCACTGCTTTAATACTTCTGCAACCTTGTCAATAAGTTCATCAAATGAGCATGAGCCTGTACCGCATCTTGATTGATCTGAGCACATTATTCTTGGTGCACAGGTTTCTTTGCCTTGTTTATCCCTGAAATATTTTAACACCATTGCTTTGCCGCAGTTTCGACAAAATAAGATACTTGCAAATGGATTTCTGATTTTCACCCTTGATGTTGCTCTGTGGTTCTTGCCAATTCTTTCTTGTACGGCATCAAAGACTTCTTGCGACACAAGACCTTTGTGTTTCCCTTCAAACACAAGATATTCTTCAAGGTTGCCTTGTGGTCTTGTTTTTACAACTTCGCTGTTTTCAATTACTTTGACGACTTTTCGCCAATTCCATCTGACTTTGCCGATATAGTGAACATTTTTCAGCATTTCTTTAACTGCTGTTGGTGACCATTGCTTGCCCTTTGGCGGTTTTATTTTTAATTCATCAAGGCGGTGACAAATAGCGGTCCTGCCCATATTTTGATTTGCATACATATCAAAAATCATTCTGACCACATCTGCCTGCTCCGGATTTTCTTCCAGTGTGGGGCATTTTCTTTTGCCATCCAGCACATATGTTTTGTTAAACCCATAAGGAGGGGCAGAACCAACGTAATTGCCTTGTGATACCGAAAGCATTCTGCCATTGCTCATGATTTTCTTTGTATATTCGAGATATTCATTGCCCCTTTTCAATTCTCTTTCAAAAAATTCCCTGTCATAATCATCACGAATGTCAAAGGGCTTTTGCGGTGTTATAACATAGGTGTTTGTATATCTTAATAGTTTAATAAGTTTTCCGGCATCTTCTAAATCGCCCCTTGAAAGCCTTTGGATTTCAACCACAAGGACTGCTTTATACTTTGGGGATTCAATAAGCTTCAATATTCTTTGGATTTCAGGGCGATCATCAATTGTTTCTCCGCTCACTACCTCACGGAATTTATTTATCTCAGGAACTTTTGCACCTAAATTTTTTTCTGCCCATTCATCAAGCATTGCTTCATGCTTTTGCAAAACTTCTTCAACTGTCAATGTGGGATCGTCCGACCTTGATTTTCTCAAATACACAAGGACTTCTTCAGGCTTGAATTCAATTTGCCTGTACATTTGCATATTTTACACACTCCTTTTGTATATTCTTTGCTGCTGTTATTTGGCATCACCCCCTAAAATTGATTTTTCGACACCACGGTTTGACAAATTTCTCACTATGTATATGTTATATTAATATCTGAACCAACCTAAATTGGGATTCATAACCTCAGCAATTAAAACTGCAATAAATACTATTACACATATCCAAAAGGCAATTTTACTGTGTCTACATTCTTTTTCAAGTGTTTTTATATGCTCCTTATAGGAGTCAATAAGCTCTCTTTTATCTGCAAGCCGTCTTTCGTAATTTTCTTTTAAATCTTCGTGATGTTCCTTATAATGAGTTCTGATGTCGTGAACATGTTCACCGTTGGTTTCTCTTATTGCCGACATTAAATCAAGAACAGCACTATCATTCATTTTGTTTTTGTTTCTTTCTTGGTATTTTTCGGGGTGTAGCATTTCATCAAATGACCCATCGACTGCATCCATTATAGGGATCATAGTTCCCAAACTGGGGTTTTCGGCTTTTGCCATACATACATTTTTTACTGTTCCCTCTGCACATTTACTTTCGGTGGATAGTGCAGCCATAGAGAGACCTTTTTCTATTCTTTTTGCATTTACATATTTAGCTATTATTTCTGCTAACATTATTACCTCCTTATAATTAAGTATCAAATTTGATACCCTTGCAAAGCTTGAAAATACTGCACTTCAAAATCTATTTGCTACTTTTTTAATCTTATTTGATACTATTTTTTGATTAGTTTGAACCTCTAAATTTTTTATTTGATACTGTAAAAAGTTATTTGCATCTGTACTTTATTGAAAAAAATGAGTATGCTTTGAATTGTAAAACTTACCATTGTTCTGACAATTAATTATATATATAATTGTCGCAAAGGAACGGATGTTCGAAGAAAGGATTGAGAAATCATGAACAAAAAAGAAGAATTAATCAAACGAATTGAAAAACTAACAGATGAACAATTTGAGCTGCTTATAACTCTTTTTGCTCAACAAGAGCAAGAATCCGTTCCAATTTCTCAATCTGATCATCCGACATCTCTAATACCTTCTGCATAAATACTTTCTTTTTAATAGACAGTTCACCTTCGGTGGACTGTTTTTGTTTATCCTCTGTAAAGTTAAATAATATAAGAGGCGACACGCCTAATACTTCTGCCATATTCTGCATACGAGGGCGTGGCATATTTTCAATTTCGCCCTGTTCATACTTACTTATAGTAGTATGAGAACACTTTAAAAGCTTAGCAAGTTCTTTTTGCGTTAATCCCTTTGCTTTTCTCGCCTCTTTTATGCTATTACCTATTTTATTATCAGACATTTTAACACCTCCACGAATTCTATTATAACGGTAACATTTCGAAAAATCAAGAAAAATTTTACTTTTACGGGAAAAAGTTATTGACAAACGCAAAAAGTTATTGTAATATAGCAATATAAATTCCCGTGTGGGTGGAATTCAAAGAAGGGAGGTTAAATAAATGAATACTGTAGAATTAAAGAAAGTTATGCTTGATAATGGCGACACCAGTCGCTCACTTGCTGAATATCTAAATGTGAAACAATCTACATTATCATGCAAATTACACGAAAATGGAGCATCTTTCCGTAAAAGTGAAATGCAAATGATTATCGACCGTTATAAATTAAACGGGGAACAAATCAAAACTATTTTTTTTAATTAATAATTCCCGTGTGAGTGGAATTTTAAGCGAGGTAAAAAATGGACTACCCCAAAATTGTATATGCCATACAGCATAAAATTACAAAAAAGATATACATAGGCGTTACAAATTCGCTCGAAAATCGTTATAAAGCACATTTGTCTTTATTGCGGAACAACAAACACAATTCACCCTTAATGCAAAAAGAATTCAACGAATACGGGTGTATGTATGATGTTTTCATATTAGACGAAATCCGCAGCTATTCTGAAACATACAAGGAATATGAGTGGATGCGTTTTTATATGACGCAAGACGAAAAATACGGCTATAACTCACAAGATAAAGGGCGTATGGATAAAACAAACATACTGCCATTAAAAAGTGGCAGACCGGAACGCTTATGCCAATGACACAGTACAAACAGTAAAAGTATAAGCTTAAATATCAGCAGAAAGGAGCGAAACAAAAATGCCTGACATAGTTGCAGAAAATGCTCAGCGAATTATCCGCAAAAAGAAATTAAAACAAAAGGAAATAGCTGAAAAAATGGGACTGCCTGAAAATCAGCTCTCAGCTATCTTCTGTGATCGAAAAAAAATCAATACTGATATAGTGTTAAAGTTTTGCAAAGTGCTAAAGGTGACACCCAATGAGTTATATGGATATAAGTAAACAAAACAAAAACACCCATGGTTGTGTCATAAGTGTTTTTATCCTTAATTTGTTTACTTGTACACATTGCAGAAATGATACTCCCTATATAATCAATCTCCATTAACTATATAGCGATTAAATACTCTCCAGTACAAATATCATTTCATATGCAACACAACTACATATTTACTTCATATGCGGTTCACTTTAGCAGTTTAAGGTCTGCTTTTGAGATGGGACAGCCTTACGCATCACCGTTACCACAAGAACAAGGCAAATACAAAAACTGTGACAAAAAAATCACACCCTTGGAAAGATTTACCTATAAATAAGGCGGTAACATTTTAACACAAAAATATTGATTTTTCAAGATATTTTAAAAATTTAAATTAAAAGGAGTGCTAAAAATGGCAATTAAAACAGAGCTTTTTACCAAAATAGAGGATTTGGACAATCCTCAAAACTCATAGGCTAATATGAGGTGATTTTATGAAAGATACATATAAAAAGCCAATTACTTTGAATTTTCCAAATATGACAGTAAGGGTATTTCACCCGGACATAACGGAAGAAGAAAAGCATAGACGGCTAAAAACAATTGAAAAGGCTGCAATAAGCCTGCTTTTATCGAAAGGAAGGTAACTTATGAGGTGTTGCAAATGAAAATATTATTAGTCAATGTTGACAGTCGTTGGAACATGGCAATCAGAAAAATGTACAACTATTTTAAAACTGAAAACGAAGTTGAAATGATTGACCTCAACTTTAGTGGATATCCACACAAAAAAGTAAAAGTCATTGATGGGGCTGCATATGACAAAATATTTGTCAGCAACATTTTCGACATCAATAAAGATCGGGTTGAAGTTATAAACTGCAATGATGTTGACTTTGGAGGTATTGGCTCGAAAAATCCCATTTTGCAGCTTCCTTGCGAAATCGAACAGACAGAACCTTTTTATTTTCCCGATGAAGATACAAGCTATGGATTTATCACAAGGGGTTGTATCAGAAAGTGTTGGTTTTGTAAAGTCCCAAAATATGAAGGCAAGCTGAAGGAATACAACACAATTGAAAGCATCGTGAAACACAAGAAGGTGAAATTCCTTGATAACAATATTCTTGCATATAAAAAGCACATGGAAGTTTTTCAATGGTGTTTAGATCACCCGGAAATCAAAGTTGAATTCAATCAAGGACTTGACTTTCGTCTTGTGAACGATGAAAACCTTGCAGCACTTTCAAAATTGAATTATATGGGCGAATACATATTTGCTTTTGATGAACCGAAATATCAGCCATTGTTGGAAAAGAAACTTGTTTTGATGAAAAAATACATCAGCAAGCCATGGAAATTAAAGTTTTATACATATTTTCATCCTTCAATGGATATGAAAGAACTTTTTGATCGTGTTGAATGGTGCAGAAAAAATGAGTGTTTGCCATATGTAATGCGAGACATTGCCTGCTGGGATTGCGAAAACAAAGATTTTCTTATTGATTATGCTGCATATTGCAACCAACCTGCAATGTTTAAAAAACTGACTTTTGAACAGTTTTTGTTGAAGAGGCATAAAAATCAAAAGCGAATTCAAAACAGCTTGAAAACTTACACAGAAAACATTTAAAAGAGAGGATGAAAAACATGAAAAAACTTTTATATTGCTTTAATTGGCTTGTTTTTATGGTTTTTATTATTGCACTGTCTTATTTTAATGCTCCATCTTGGACGGCAGAAATTGTTGCTGTAATTTCCGGTGGCTACCTTGTAATACTGGGTGAGATTAACGGTGTATTTACGGCAGGTGTAAAAAATGCTGATAGACGATAATTCAAAAGTCAAAGATGTTTACATATCAGGTGAAAGAGCATGGACACACGAACCACCATTATGTACTTACTGTGATGAATACATAGACGATGTACATTTTTACATGGTAAACGATGAATGCATATGTAAAAACTGCATGGACACATATTTTAAAAAGAATACTAAAGACTTTATAGAGTAAAAAAACTGAATATTAAAAAAATGAGGAGATTTTATTATGAACAAATCAATACTTATAGGGCGACTCACCAAAGACCCGGAGCTTAGAACAACCGGGAGCGGAGCATATGTGTGCAGCTTCACACTTGCAGTGAATAGACGATTTAAAAACGCAAATGGCGACTATGACACAGATTTTATTCCCTGTGTTGCATGGCAACAGCAAGCGGATTTTCTTTGCAGGTACTTTTCAAAAGGCTCACAAGTTGGCATTGTCGGAAATATTCAAACCCGAAATTATGACGACAAAGACGGCAAAAAAGTTTTTGTAACTGAAGTTGCAGTGGACGAGCTGCACTTTGTAGGCGACAAGAAAAAAACAGAAGCGGAAGCTCCCCCACCCTTCCCCAAAAATGACGGTTTTGCAACTTTGCCTGATGCAGATGATCCATTTTAAGGAGGAACTATAATGCCAAGAGGTTGGAAAAGAAGAAACAACACTAAATTAAACAACAGAGTTGTATGCATAGACGGTATTGAGTTTCAAAGTGTAAAAGAAGGCAAACGATACAGTGAATTGAAGCTGTTGGAAAGAGCAGGAAAAATATCTGATCTTGAAATGCAAAAGACTTATGAGCTTATCCCGGCACAATATGAAACAGTGGAAACAGGCGAATTTTACCAAAGAGGCGCAAAAAAAGGACAGGCAAAAACAAAGCAAATATGCATTGAGCAGTCTGTTGTTTATAAAGCTGATTTTGTATATAAGGAAAACGGAAACCTTGTTGTAGAAGATGTAAAAGGGTTTCGTGACCCTGCAAGTGCCACATATGCAAAGTTTGTTTTGAAAAGAAAAATGATGCTGCATTTTCACGGCATCAAGATTAAAGAAATTTAAAGAATAGGAGTTGTCAAAAATGGATGAACTAAAAAACACAACTAAACTTGTGAAAAAAGCTTTAATAAATCACCCTGAAGCACGAAACAATGACAACTATTTGTATTATGTTATTTGTCATGATCTGCTTGAGAATATCGGTTTAAACATTGATAAATTAAGCCTGTCAAGTGCTCTGCTGCACCGTAAGGAATACGGCTTGCCACCTTTTGAAACTGTTAGAAGAACAAGGCAGATAATACAAAATAAATGCCCGGAGCTTGCCGGAACTGATGAAGCGGAAGCGGTAAGAAAAGATAAAGAAAAAACATACAGAGAATATGCAAGGGAGGGTGCAATATGATATTTAAGTGTAAAAAATGCATACAAATTAAACTGAGAGAGCAACAATTCGATGCTTTAAATCTTGTAATCGACCTCCAAAAGGGGAAAGTTGCAGAACAACAAGCAGAACTTGAGAGGTTGCAAAAATCCTTAGACATAGAAACAACAGAAAATATGCGACTTAAAAACGAGGTTGATACCCTTAAAGAATTTATTAAAAAGAAAGAAGGATTGATTATAAAGCTTTCAGGAATGCCTGTTAGTGAATATAACCAAAAAATAGAATCCGAAGCAATAAATAAGTTTACTGATAAGTTGAAAGAAGCATTTTCCTCAACAATATTTTTGACTTCAAATGACAAAACAACAACTGTTAAAGAGGCAAGCAAATGTATTATGAATATGCTTCACAATGATATCCCAAAGATTATCGACCGTGTAAAAAAGAAAATGGTGGGTGATGATAATGCGTGAGGTTTTGTTTAAGGCGAAACGAAAAGATAACGGAGAATGGGTTGAGGGGTTTTTAACCATAGACCCAACGATATGCGTTTATGTTATTGATATAGTTGGAGTAACATCAATACTTATTTACCCCGAAACAGTAGGACAATACACAGGCTTAACCGACAAGAACGGCAAGAAGATTTTTGAGGGGGATATTGTTAAAGAGGAATATGAGGTTTTTGTAAGTGCAAGAAAAAAAGAAAAACGAACAAAAATAGGATATGTTGAATATTCGGCATCGAGTTTGTGTAACGGATATTATGCTTATTTTTGGAATGATAAAGAAAAATGGCGAGGCAATTTTGCTATTCATCATTGTTGTGAAGTCATCGGCAACATACACGACAACTCCGAACTGCTGAAAGGAGCTGAAAACAATGGGTAAATATAGACCAACTATTAAAGTAAAAAGATTTTATTCAGAATTTACGAAAAATGAATTTGTAATAATCCCAACTGTGGTAATTGCCAAAGAATATTATCATTTTTATGTGATGTTTGTATTTTTGTGGTTTAGATTCTCAATGATTTTAAAAATTAGGGATTGGAACACCCGAACCGAAAGGAGCAGTGCGGAGTGATGGCAAGATATATTGATGCAGATGCATTGGACTTTTCGCCTTTAAAAAATGATTTTGACAAAGCAAGAGCCAAAATCATAGTTTTAAATCAACCAACAGCAGAAGTTGCGGAAATTAAACATGCTCACTGGATAAAGAACGAAAGAAACATTGATAAGATGAAAGAGTTTCACAAAAAAGGCATTGCAATATCAATGAGTGAAAATAGCATCTTTTGGACTTGTTCAGCCTGTGATATGTGGGGAACTCCGCACAGTAAATATTGTGGCGAGTGCGGTGCAATAATGGATGGAAAGGATGTATAGCATGATAACAATAAAATTAAAACACGGCTTTTTTATTGAAGCTGAAGAAAAAAACTTCACTTTAAAAAGTGAACACATAAACACTAAAACAAAAGAGCCTGCAATCAAAATACATGGCTATTATATGACTTTAGAACAAGTAATCAAGGAGTATATCAAACTTGCAACACTTGATGCAAATGATGATGAAACTATTGAGCTTATGAAATACTTGGAAACATATAAAGCAATGCAGGATGAATTATCTGAGGTGTTGAAAAATGGCTGACGTTAAATGGATTAAAATAGCTGTGGGATTGCCGGACAACCGAAAAATTAAGCAAATAAGAAAACTGCCCGAGGGTGACACCATTGCTTTAATGTGGATATTTTTAATGTGTTTAGCAGGTGAAACAAACGAGGATGGTTTAATATACTTCACCCCGGAAATACCATACACAGATGAAATGCTTGCAGATCAATTTAATATGGATATTAATACTGTAAGACTTGGGCTTTCAACTTTCCAAAGGTTTGGAATGCTTGAAATCATAGACGATGTTATAAGACTTGATGCATGGGAAAAGTGGCAATCAACAGACAAGCTTGCAGAAATGCGAGAAAAAACACGGCAGAGAGTGGAAAAGTACAGAGCAAAACAAAAGCTTTTGGGTGGTAACGTTACAAGTAACGTTACTGTAACGTTACGTAACGCCCTAGAAGAAGATAAGAGGGAAGAAAAGATAAAAGATTTATATATTAATATAGTCGATTACCTGAACAAAAGAGCCGGAACAAATTACAAGGCATCTTCTAAAAAAACAAAAACCTACATTCATGCAAGACTGGAAGACGGATTTACAGAAGATGATTTTATAACTGTAATTGATAAAAAATGCAATGAATGGCTTGGCACTGAATGGGAAAAGTTTTTAAGACCTGAAACACTGTTTGGTACAAAGTTTGAATCATACCTAAATGCAAAGGTTACACCAAAGGCAAAAGCAACAGGATCAGAAGCAGTAAAGACCTCAACAGATAATTTTATGGACAAGCTTCAGGAGCTTTACGAAAGGGATTAATAAAAGAACGATTTTAAGGAGTGAGAGTATGAAATATATGGGAAGTAAAAGCAGAATAGCAAAATACATTGTGCCGATTATTCAGCAACGAATGGAAGATTACAACTTAAAAACTTATGTTGAACCTTTTGTTGGCGGTGCAAATGTCATTGATAAGGTTGTCTGTGAAAAGAAAATCGGGTGCGACAAACAAAAATATTTAATTGCATTGTATAAAAATTTAGACAAAATTCAGCTTTTGCCCGATTTTATCACGAAAGAGCATTATTCAGAAGTAAGAGATTGCTATAATAAAAGACTTGACACTTTTGAAGATTGGTACATCGGTGCAGTAGGTTTTCTTGCAAGTTATAATGGAAGATTTTTTGATGGCGGTTATGCTGGGGTAGTTAAAACAAAAGCAGGGACAACCCGAAATTATTATGCGGAAGCAAAGAGAAATTTGGAAAAGCAAATGCCAAATTTGAAAGATATCGAGTTCAAATGTGGCGATTATAGAACCACTTGTAGTGATTTGGAAGATGCTTTAATTTATTGCGATCCACCTTACAAGAATGCTAAAAGATACGCATCGGACTTTGAATTTTATCACGATGAATTTTGGGATTGGTGCAGAGAAATGAGCCAAAGAAACATTGTTTTGATAAGTGAACAGTCTGCAAGAGATGATTTTGAATGTATATGGGAAATGAAATCTACCCGAACAATAGACAACAACAAGAGAGTGTCAACAACAGAAAAATTGTTTGAAATTTATGAATGGGCGGTTTAAGAAATATCCCAATAAAATCGCAATTCAAAGGCGATAAAAGAACGATTTTAAGGAGTGAGACTATGGCAACAGTTGAATTGAAGAAACCGAGTATTATAACACTTGAATTTCATCAAGAAAAAGAGGACAAAGATTACGGCTCTTGTACTTGGGCAAGATTTATTCTTGATACGGAAAATTATGATATGCACATAATATCCGATTGTGGTAAGTATGGCTATGGTTGGATACCGACACCTGAACACGAGAGCTTTTTAAAACTTATGTCGAGAATAAACGAAGATTATTTACTTGATAAAATTGCATCAAGAGAAACTATTGATTACGAGAAAACCTATGAAAATATTAAGTTTTATTTAGAACAATGTGCAAACGAAAACCTTGAGGATATGAACATTGACTTGGAAGAATTAGAAAGTGCTTGTAACCAATATACCGACAGAGATATTGTTGATGCTGTTTGTCACATAATCAAATTTACTTCTCTTGATGAGTGCATAGAAGAATATGAAATTTATGAAAATATTGAAAAGGATTATTCTGCATCACAGAAGAAAATTGCAGAAGTCTTTAAAAATCATATTCAGCCATTTATAAAAGAAATGTCATATTCATAAGTCAATAAAATCGCAATTCAAAGGCGATAAAAGAACGATTTTAAGGAGTGATTGTTACGAAGAAAGAAATCACATTAGATTTACACAAAGAAAAAGGCACAAACTATCTTCTTCTTGAAAGTCAAGATGTATTCAATTTTATAGGTAAAAACACAAATGCAGAAATGCAACTATACTACTATCTTGATAAATGGTGCGAGTGGCTGAATTATTACTTTACTCATTCACCAACTTGTAACGGGAATATAGAAGAAGCAGAATTGAGAAGTTGGATATATGGATATAACTATGCAAAACGAATTGACGAGATAGAGTATAAAGACAGATATGTATTAAGTATGCGTGGTTATCTCATTACCATTTATAAACCATTTGAACTTTAACAATTTTAAGGAGTGAGAGTATGGAAAGATTACTGCCTTGCCCTTTTTGTGGGCATTTACCGAATATAGAACACGAAAGGGTTGAGCCTTGCAGAAATCCTGATAACGGGGATTTATGCACAAGATGGAAAGTAAGATGTAGCTATTGTGGAACGGAAAAAGAAGGGGGCTTAACAGAGTATCGTTTTTGCAATGATGAAAAACTGTTAATAATTAACCCGATTTTTGACGGGAGAAAAGAAGCAATAAAAAAATGGAATACACGGGCAAATGTAAAATAGCCAATAAAATCGCAATTTGAAAAAGAAAGGAAGAACAACATGGCATCTAAAAACAAAATCATTGAAATGATTGCAAGCATTAAAGTTATATATCCATACTATGCAGCAGAATCAGATGTTGAAAGGCTTGTAAATACATGGTATGGGCTGCTGAAGTGCTACCCCGATAATGTTCTTGAAGTTGCA
Source organism: Clostridia bacterium (assembly GCA_045654825.1). Classification (GTDB taxonomy): domain Bacteria; phylum Bacillota; class Clostridia; order UMGS1840; family HGM11507; genus JAZQFU01. Next base: position 32,241 of record JAZOOC010000062.1, read on the forward strand.
ATGTTTAAATGCTTGCAGACCTGCGAAAAGCCCCCTACTCCGGCAAGTGTTATTAAGAAGATAGACGCATTACTTGCTATTAATGATACATCAGATGAGGAATTGTGGACTGAATACATAAAGGCATTAAGGAATACGGAAACAGAATTATATCGGCTTAAATATCCAATTGCAGGGCAAGACCACAGGCAGAACATAGACGACATATGGAACAAGCTGAATGATAAAATAAGGCTGTATTTAGGTTCTGTAAGCGAATTAAAAAGAATGGCAACAAATTACACTGATGATGAATTGAAATTTGAGAAAACAAGGTTTTTAAAAGCTATGCCGGATATTAAAACCAAAACAGAATACAAGGCAATTGCAGAAAGTAATAATTTAATGATTGAAGGTGCAACAACATGAACTGTTTAAACTGTGGCAAAAAAATCAAAACAACTTTAAGGTTTTGCTCTAAGGAGTGCTGCCAAACATTTTACCGTCTCAAAAAGTATTATAAAAAATATTGTAAAATGTGTGGCAAGGAACTCGGAAAACACGAGAAAGATTATTGCAGCCCTGAGTGTGTCAAGCAGGCACTTGAAGAACAAAGAAGGGCAAAGGAAAGAGAAGAATATAAAAAGTCTGAAGCAGAGGCAATAAAAAGAAGCGGACAAAATGATCTTACCGCTGCACAAATAAATGAGCTAGCAAGAGCGGAAGGCTTAAACTACGGCCAATATTGTGCAAAATATAAATTGTATTAAGGAGGTATAAAAATGTTTATTAAATTTCCTGTTATGGGCGACAGTGAAGTTGCAGTAAACTCTGACAGAGTTACCCACGTTAAAAGAACTATGTATGCACCATATGAAAATAGTATTATTTGCATTGGCGAAAAAAGCATTGAGGTGAATATGGGATTAGATGAAGTTATTAAACGATTAAATAATGCTGATGTTGTAATAATGGCAAAAGATGATATACAGGGTGAAGAGCAATGCTAACAGACGAAAACAAAAAAGAGCTTGAAACACTTATGGATGTGTTTATTACTAAGCTAAAGCAAAACAATCTACTGAAAAATCCCTCAGAAGGTATATACCAAGATGTATCACAAAGGCTGTACGTATATTATAAATATGGTGAATCTGACTCCCAATTGAAAGCTGTGCTCAACGACTTTCAGGAAGATATATATTTTAATATCATTCCCCTATTCTACAAAAACAAATACACAATTGATAATATAGCTAATATTATGAATTGTGACACCTCAACAGTTGTGAGAAATAAAAAAAGACTCTGTACATCTATTTATTTGTTGCTACAACAATAAAACCCAAAGCATAGACGCTATATAAAAATGATTAGGTTAAATTACTTAATCATTTTTATTTTGCCTTAAAATAGTGTTTTTGAGCTTTAAAATAATATATTGCAATTATAAAAAAATATTCATCGTGCATATATGTTGCATGATATGCGCACTTAAAATTCTGAATTATCGGTATTAAAATTAACTAAAGAACATAAAGGAGGCACACATATGAATTATATTGACTACATCAAACCCGAGCTTTTAGTGCTTGCAGTTGCACTTTATGCTTTGGGGTTAATTATTAAGAATACCGGAACAATTAAAGATAAGTATATTCCTTTAATTCTGACAGTTGCAAGTGTATTCCTTTGCAGCTTATACATTGCAGCATCTGAAGGGTTGAGTCTTATGACAATATTCACATCTATTGTGCAAGGTGTTATTGTTGCTGCTACTGCCGTTTATGGCAATCAACTCATTAAACAGGCAACAAAGAAATAAGGCGGTGAATAAATGAGCGAAACTGTTCTTGCTGCCTTAATCGGTGCAGTCGCCTCTATAATTGTTTGTGTTATTTCATCAAAGGCACAAAACAAAAAAACAATTGCAGAGTTTGACAAACGAAACGAAGTACAACACGAAAAAATAATTGCTGAGCTTGACAAGAGCAACGAAGTTCAACACGGAAAAATAGTTGCAGAACTTGAAAAACACGAAGCAGTTATTGAAGAAAAAATAAAAAACCTTGACGAAAAAGTTGAAAAGCACAACAAGGTAATTGAAAGAGTTTACAAGCTTGAAAAGCATGAGGCGGTTATTGATGAAAGATTAGATCACCTTGCAGCTTTTCACAAGTAAAGGAGCTGAACTTATAATGCAGATAATAGAAAAAAATTATAAATGGAGCGGTTATTTGGTTAGACGACCAAAGACCAATTATATTCTTGTTCATCATGCAGCAGGCTCAAACTTAAGCCCTGATGATATTCACAAAATACATCTTGGCAATGGTTGGGCAGGTATTGGGTATCACTTCTATGTAAGAAAGGATGGCACAATTTACAGAGGCAGACCAATTGAAAGCACCGGGTCTCATGTAAGCAATTACAATTCGCAGTGCTTAGGTGTTTGCTTTGAAGGTAACTTTGAAAAAGAGCAAATGCCAACAGCACAATTAAACGCAGGCAAAGAGCTTATAGCATATTTAAAAGGTGTATATCCAAATGCACTTGTTAGACGACATAAAGACTTAAATGCAACAGCTTGCCCGGGAAGATATTTCCCCTTTGACAATATTGTTAGTGGTGAAGCGGTAAAAACAACAAACACAACTAATACAACTAAGGAGGTTAAAACTGTGACAATTACACTTAATCAGCTTGCAAAAGGCTCAGAAGGAAAACAGGTTGAAACACTCCAAAGGTTATTAATATCAATGGGCTACTCTTGCGGTGATAGTGGCATAGACGGTGACTTTGGAACTGCAACAGAAAAAGCGGTAAAGGCTTTTCAGAATAAAAAGTTTTCAGATCCCAAGGAAGTTGACGGCATAGTTGGCTCTAAGACTTGGGAAAAGTTATTGAAGTGATAATATGGCAAAATGCAACAGCAAAAAAGAAATTATCGAAAACAATCTTGACAACATAAAAAAGTGGATATCCGAGGGGCAAACAATAGGAAGTATTGCAAAAGCTCTTAAGGTAAGCAAGACAACTCTGTATAAATACATAGGCAAAGAGGGGCTTACCACTTTGGACGCTATTAAAAATAATAGAGAGCCTGCTGTAAACAAGCTTGAAAACACTATGTATAAAGCAGGTTGTGGATATACCCGGAAAGTCAAGAAATACGTCAAACTTAAAAGGGCAATCTATGACAACGGTAAAAAGCTCGAAGAGTGGGAAGAAATAAAAGAGGTTGAGGAAGAAGTTTACTATCCACCGGACATGACCGCTTGCATCTTCTTACTTAAGAACTGGGGCAAATATATGAATGAGCCTCGACTCATGGAATTAAGAAAAAAAGAGATTGACTTAAAAGAATCTCAAATGTGGTAGGTGTAAACAATGTCAATTTTTAATCAGCTTACAAGAAGAAAGAATTTTGTAAAACCTTGCGACTTTACAAAGGTAATAAAAGATATAGTTGCAGAAAATGAAACCATAACATGGGTTGCGAACAAAGATTGTTGGTTGAGTCTTTTCGCTTCAAAGGAACAGGGTATTGTAAAAATCAACGGTGCTCAGATTGTTCCATCTTATTTATACGGTGATACTATAGCTCGTACTCTTCCGTGTTTATATGTAACAAGGGGAAGTGTAATAGAATTGATTTCAACAAAGGCTGGTCAAGTAGCAAGAATGATTGCTTATGGTTGTCTGTGATGAGCTTATATAATTTTTACCGCTCCAAAGAATGGACAGACCTGCTTGAGATATTAAAGCTTGAGCGAGTTAATGAGCAAGGTTTAATTATATGTGAGAATTGCGGTAAGCCGATTGTTAAGGCTTATGATTTAATCGGGCATCACAAGATAGAACTGACAGAACAGAATTATATGGATTATAGTATTTCACTTAATCCTGACAATATTGCTTTTGTACATCACAGATGCCACAACAAAATCCATAACAAACTAGGCTATGCACAAAGGCAGGTATACATTGTGTATGGTTCTCCGCTCTCAGGTAAGTCAAGCTATGTGCAAGAGGTTATGCAAGAGGGTGACTTGATTATTGACATAGACGATATATGGCAATGCCTGAGCGGTTGTAACAGATACATAAAACCTGCAAGACTTAAAGCCAATGTGTTTGGTGTAAGAGACAAGCTGCTTGATGATGTTAAGTATAGACGGGGTAAATGGAGCAATGCTTATGTTGTTGGTGGCTATCCTTACAAAATGGATAGAGAACGACTTATTGACAACCTCGGTGCAAGATCAATTTTCATAGACGTTGACAAAGCTACTTGCTTGAAAAGGCTTGAAGAATGTGGCGACAGAAATATTGCAGAGTGGACTACTTACATAAATGATTGGTGGCTGCAATATGAAGGAGGCTTTTAAATTTTGCAAGTCTCGGGATGAAATCTTGCAAAATACCCCCCGTTTAAGCTTTAAAACGAAGCCACGAGGGACAAGTCGGAGGCCAAGCGGTCT
>JAZOOC010000063.1:0-2652 GCA_045654825.1 Clostridia bacterium
ATATAGATTTTGAAAATCCCGTAAGAGCGGCAGCGCCGGGTCAGTCTGCAGTTTTTTACGACGGAGATTATCTGTTCGGCGGCGGGATAATTTGTAATGATTGAGGATGAGGATTATGAATTTTGAAAGCACAAGAAACAATAAGATTAATATTACTGCTTCAAAGGCTATTTTAAAAGGCTTGTCGGAAGATGGCGGACTTTTCGTTCCCGAAACCTTTCCGCAGATTTCCAATGAAGAAATAGAAGCTATGGCTTCAAAAACATATACTGAAGCGGCTTTTGATATTATCGGAAAATATCTTACTGATTTTACAAAAGAAGAACTTATGGACTGCGTTTTGAAAGCATATGAAAAAGAAAAGTTTTCTTCCGACGATATCGCGCCGGTTACAAGACTTTCGGAAAATTTAAGTGTTCTTGAACTATGGCATGGACCTACATGTGCTTTTAAGGATATGGCTTTGCAGATTCTTCCCAGACTTCTTACCGTTTCTATTAAGAAAAACAATGAAGATAAAACTGTTATGATTCTTGTTGCAACATCGGGAGATACAGGTAAAGCAGCGCTTGAAGGCTTTAAAGATGTTGACGGAACAGCAATTTCTGTTTTCTATCCCGAAAACGGTGTTTCGGATATTCAGAAGCTCCAGATGGTAACTCAGGAGGGAAATAATGTTGCAGTTTTTGCGGTAAAGGGTAACTTCGACGATGCACAGAGCGGAGTTAAAAAAATCTTTACCGATGAAGAATATAAAAAGGAACTTGCAGATAAAAATATAAGTCTTTCTTCTGCTAACTCAATCAATTTCGGAAGACTTGTTCCACAGGTTGTTTATTATTTCTTTGCTTATTCAAGACTCGTAAAAGCAGGGGATATAAAAGCGGGTGACCCCGTTAACTTTACTGTTCCGACAGGCAACTTCGGAAATATTCTTGCAGGTTATTATGCAAAGAAAATGGGACTCAATATCAATAAGCTTATCTGCGCTTCGAATGAAAATAATGTACTTACCGATTTTATAAACGACGGAACATATAACAGAATAAGACCCTTTAATCTTACTCTTTCTCCGTCAATGGATATACTTATTTCAAGCAATCTTGAAAGACTTATATATGAGCTTTCGGGAAAAGACGATAAACTTTTAGAAGAATATATGAACGCACTTTCAAAAGACGGAAAATATACTGTAAGTGACCAAATAAAAGCAAAAATAAAAGATGAATTTTACGGCGGTTGTGCAAACGATAAAGAAACTCTTGAAGCAATCGGCGAAACCTTTGATAAATACGGCTACTTAACAGATACACATACCGCAGTTGCAATGAAAGTTTATAACGACTATGTTAAAGAAACAGGAGATAATACAGTAAATGTTATTGTTTCCACAGCAAGTCCTTATAAATTTGCTGCAGGAGTTTTATCCGCACTGGGCGAATCCCCGGACGGAAAAGACGGCTTTGAAATCCTGGATGCGCTTTCCGAAAAAAGCGGTACAAAAATACCTAAGCCTTTAGCAGAGTTAAAGAATAAAAAAGTAAGATTTAATACTGTCTGTGAAAAGGATAAAATGAAAGAAATCCTTGGGTTATAGTCGTGATTAAATGACATTTTATCCAAAGCCGATAAAAAAACAACAAAGAGTGAAATTATGCTTGAAGTATATAATAATATAAAAGAAATGGTGCTTGGCTTTAAAGAAGATAAGCTGTGTTTTATTAATGAGTCGGCTCAATATTATTTTAAAAGCTATGCTTTTGTTTTATACGGAAGAGATATAAGTGAATTTATAAAAAATGAAAGCCTTGAGGAAATTACTTCAAGGCTTATTAAGAAAAAAGAATTTTCCGAAACTCTGATTTTAACAGATGGAAAAGAGCATAAATTCGATGTAAAATTTTTAACCGACAAGGATAATAAAGAGATTGTTTTATATATCAATTCTGATTTTCCAAGAGTCACACAGGAAAATATTTTAAGATCTGTCGCTCCCAAAAAGCTTTACGACCCGTTAAAAATAGGGAAAACCGAAATATATAAAAATCATCTTTCCTCAATTGCGGATAAGGGAGTGGAAGAAATAAATTTTCTTATGGATTCTGCAATAATTAAAAGAAACAGTGTTTTGTCGGACAGTATTAAAAGACTGCAGGGGATTTTAGCAGAAATGGTGGGTGTAAGTCATCATATAATAGATGAGTTAACAGCACCCGACGGAAAATTTGTTCTTGCAAGAAGTGTGTTTTCTCTTAATGATATGCTTTTAAGAATATCTGAAAGAGTTAACAACTATATAAAAATGGAAAATCTTGATATAACATTCAGTTTTACATCAAGAGAAAAAAATATCAGCATAAGTGCCGCGTATTATAATCTTGTGCAGGCGGTTTCGGGAATTATCTATAATTCCTGTAATTATGTGCTTGCATCCGGCAGAAAGGGAAGAATAGGAGTAAGACTTTATACTGAGAATGATACTGCAGTTATCGAAATAACCGATAACGGAATAGGCTTGTCAAAAACAACCTTTGAGGGAATTAATGAAGAGGAAAAGGATATTTCTTTCCTCACGGGAGAAGCCAAAAAAGAATTTTTAAATCTTCGTGTTATAAGCTCATATATCCGCATAAATAACGGAGATCTCATTCT
>JAZOOC010000064.1:0-3619 GCA_045654825.1 Clostridia bacterium
TCAATGCAATAATTGAACTTCGTCGTTATAATACCAAGACGAGAAGGGACTGTAGCAAAATTTTGCTACAACCCCCTGTACAATAAAAATTAATACATCCCCGTATCCTGCTGCGCCTGCAGTAATCATTTCAATTACAGCATTAACGGCACAGCTCAACGCTATAAGAGCAGAAAAGTTGGATTATTCTATACTCCATTCATTAATCGTTTTTTCTACGACCTTACCTTTATATACAATTTTAACATTTTCATCTTTTTTAAGAATCAGGTTAATTTTATTGTTTTCTTTTTTCCATTCAACCGAAAGTTTACCCATTTCAGTTTCATATTCAAGCTGGACAAAATCTATTCCGTCAACGAATACCGGATCAAATACAATTTCAAGTTCACCGCATTTATTTTCGTTATATCTTATTCCGCCTAAATTCTTTATAAGCCAGGACATAAAATCAGAAAACATATGGTGGTTTTTGGAATCGGAATTTACATTAACATCCCACTTTTCCCAGAGGGTAGTAGCATCCCCGTCCATCCATACTTTATATCCCGGATAGCCTTCTGCTTTAAGAAGTTTTAAAGAATATTCCGAAAGATTACATTTACTTAAAGCGTGAAGCAATCGTCTTATACCAACCATTCCGCATTTTAGATGAAAATTATTTTCTTCCATTAGTTTTGCGAGTTGATTTTTTAAAGGCTCAAGATTATCAAAAATATCATAGTATATAAGCATAGCTACTGAGCATTGCTCGTTTATTATGCAGGTTCCGTCCCCTGATATATACATATTTTTAATAAACTCTTTTTGTTCTTCACTCTTTTTTAGATAGTATTCTTCTCTGCCGTTAGACAAAAGTTTACAAGACAATGCAGCTATCTTAAGAAATGAATAAATAAAGACTGCATTTATAAAGCCTGCATCAACATCTATTGCACCTCCGGGTGCTGCCCAGTCGGGTAAACCGAATTCAACAAGACCTTTTTCATTTTTTCGTGTATCAAGATAATTGAGGTATCTTTCAAAATAAGAAAAACTGTTTTTCAGTAATTCGTCATTTCCCGTATGAAGATAAATACGGTATGGAATTTCAAAAAGCAAGCCGTCCGAAACCGGACCGTTACCAAAATGATATCCCCATCCTCCTGTTGGAATAATTCCCGGAAGTTCTCCGTTTTCTTTCATAGCATCCTTTACATCCTGATGCCATTTTGAAAGAAGTTTTTCAATTCTGAAGTTTGTAAGCATCTGTTCACAGGAACTTTGCGCATCGTTGGCCCAGCCGAATTTTTCGCGGGTTGGACAATCTGTCAGCATATAGAACATATTGGAATGAGAAGATATTATTCCGCAATTAAAAAGTTTGTTTATGTATTCATCAGAACATCTGAATTTTGTTCTTCTTTCTACAGTCTGATGGACAAACACACCCGAAATATCAAGCTTATCGCAATAATTTACTCCGCTTACTTCTATATATCTGAATCCGTGATACGCAAATCGCGGAGACCACGAAACCTCCTCGCCGGAGCATATAAATTTATCTGTCTGGAAACCATCCTCAAGATAATATTTATCCATACCGTAATATATAGGTCGGTTATCTTCACCGATACATTCACAATAACGAAGAGTTATTTCATCGTTTTTATTTCCTTTAATTTTAAGGCGGGCATATCCGGACATATTCTGACCGAAATCATAAACACAAACATTTTCGGAAATTTTTATAACTTTAACAGGTTTATATATTTTATCTTCTCTTATTGGCTCACATTCACATTTTCTTAAAACGCCTCTCGGCGGATTATTATCTTCTATTGCATTACACCAACAAGAATCATCAAAATCGGGCATAAACCAGTCTTTTGAAATATTGGAATTATAGTATTCTCCCATTCTTAACTGATTAAAACAAACAGGACTTTCAAGAGATGCTTTCCATGTATTATCACTTGATAAAACAATATTATCGTCAACTGAAAGCTCAAGTATGAATTTAGGATTATCCCGCCAGCTTGCCTCATGGAATTTCCAGTTTGTAGGAATTGTTTCGTTATAAAATCCATTTCCGCATATTACAGCAAGAGTATTCTCGCCCTCGCAAAGAAGTTCAGTAACATCATATTCCGTATACCACAAGGTTTTTTCAAAATTGCTTACAGGAGCTATATATAAATCTTCGGTTAGTTTCTTCCCGTTTAAATAAAAATAGCCATATCCCAAGCCACAAACACTTATTTTAGCTTTTGATAGCTTATTTATATTGAATTTTTTACGAAACAAAGGTGCCGGATTATCCAATGAAAACTCTTTATTAAAATTGTTATTTGCTTTTATAAAGCTGCTTTTTCGAAAAGACATAAACTCACTCCAAACTGTATATATTTTCTTGCTCGGTTGCGATATGATATAAGAACCTCACGAAATATAACGAAATCTAAGATTTCTATATTTCGGAGAACCTTGTTACTCCGTAATAAATTCCTTTATTCTCGTCCCGAAGGGACATATCGCATACGCAGTATATATCGCAAATTCCGTCCGGAATTTATATCGCTGATTTCATCTTCGATGAAATCATTATAACACATTTCTTCTTTTTTTGCAAATGTTTGATAATTTTTATTATTAACTATCATAGTATTAAATACAAATATACTTGTAACGGTTTACTCAATATGATATATTATTATATGGCAAACCCGCCCGGAAAGGAGAAAAACAATGCTTAAAACAAAAACACAAAAACTGGTTACAACAGGTCTTATGCTTGCGCTTGGAATTTTACTTCTGACCATCACCTCTCATGGTATTGGTTTTCTTTACGGAAAAATATTTCTCCCGATGCATATCCCTGTTTTGTTATACGGAATTCCCGGAATAATTATTCAACTGATTCTCATTCCTATCATTGTATCAAGTGTTAACAAAAGTTCATTTAAAAAATACAATGCTAAAGAACAGGCGATAAAATTGATTAATGATTCCAGCAAATCATGTGTTATTGTTAAAGACAACAATATTATAAGTGCTGAATCACCAAAAGGAATTTCACACATAATTGACCTTTATGAATCGGGGATTCTTAAAGATGCTTTTGTCGCAGACGAAGTTATAGGAAAAGCAGCTGCCATGATTTTTTCTGAAGGAAAAATCAAAAGCTGTTACGGATATTTGATGAGCAAAAGTGCTTTACATTGGCTTAATAACCACAATATTGAAGCTACTTATAACACTTTAACAGATAATATCATCAATCGCAAGGGAGATGATATATGCCCTATGGAAAAAACAGTTCTAAATATTGACGACAGCCGTGAGGCTATCAAACTTTTAAAAGAAAAGCTTATTTCATTGAGATGAATTATATATTTAATACGTTTAAATTAAAAAAGAAGGAGTGTAGCAAATAATTTTTTTGCTACAGCTCCCTTTTTATTGTGAATTAACACAACTAAATCTTATTTATAATACTCAACAGCAGATTTGAACATCTTCATATCATATTCGCCCGGAACATTTTTATATAAGCCGTTACCAATTCTTTCTGAATGTCCCATTTTACCGATAACTCTGCCATCAGGTGATATAATTCCTTCATCTGCCATTACAGAAC
>JAZOOC010000065.1:0-2050 GCA_045654825.1 Clostridia bacterium
GTATTCCTCCCTTACGACCATCTTCTTTTATCAATAACTCTTATTGATAAAAATATGAAAACTATAGTAAATGACAAATAATATATAAGACTTTCAATACTTAATAAACCTATTGCAAAATCATCATATTTGGACGACAGGTCTATAAGTCCGGTTAATGAATGTAATATACCATTTGAACCTGCTGCAATATTTAACATTCCGGAAAAGTATATCAATAGCATAATACCTAAAGTAACCAAAGCAGAAACTACCATATTACCGAAAACTGCTGAAATAAAAAGTCCAACAGATAATAAAGCGAAGCTCAAAAGAATTGAGCCTAACAAAAGCATAAAGTATGTCGGCCAATCAAAAACTGCAACTATATCAATAATAAGCGCATAAATCACTGTTGTTACAGTCATAAGAGTTGTAACAACTGCTGCCGATAAGAACTTACCTGTTACTATAGAGGTAATAGAATTAGGCGATGTTAAAAGCAGCTGATCTGTACGCTGTGTTTTCTCTTCTGAAAACAATTTCATTGTAATAAAAGGTACTATAAGATGCATAAGAAAGTTACAATTCATAAACAAAGAAAGTAGTTCGGGTGTATGATAGAAAAACACATTGTATAAAAAGAACATAATCAAAGTGTATATAAGATAAACACTTACAATTGTGTATATAAGAGGCGATGTAAAATAAGCTTTTAATTCTCTTTTTAATATTGCTTTCATTATATGTTGCCTCCTTGTTTCATTCTTCTTGTTTTTATTGTGTTCATAGTATTTTCTTTTGTAAGATTAATAAACACATCTTCAAGCGACAGATTGTTAGGCTGAAGCATTAAAATCGGCATAGACTTTTTACAAAGTTCGTTGAATACAGGTTTTCTTACATCTGTATCAGCCATAGCTTCAATAAGAAAATCGAAAGAATCCGGCTCTTTGCATCCCATTTCCTTAACAGAAGCAACCCCCTGTGTATCTTTCAACACAGCAGATATTTTATCTTTTTCGCCTGCAACTCTTATTATGAACTGATGTCTTTCAGTCTTTTGTTTGGAGAGATTATCAGGTGTATCTTCTGCAACAATTTTACCCTTGTTTATAATTACTACTCTTTCACATACCGCACTGATTTCGGGAAGGATATGTGAGCTTAAAATAATAGTTCTTGTTTTACCAAGCTTTTTAATTACATTTCTAATTTCTATAATCTGTTTGGGGTCAAGACCAACCGTAGGCTCGTCAAGAATAAGAATTTCAGGATCGCCAACCAGAGCTTGTGCAAGTCCTACTCTCTGCTTATATCCTTTAGAAAGGTTTCTTATCAACCTATTTCTTACATCGGTTATACCAACCATATCAAGTATTTCTTTAATATGAGTTTCTTTATCTGATTTAACATTTTTTAATTCATATACAAAATTAAGATATTCATCAACAGTCATATCCATATATAATGGTGGCTGTTCGGGAAGATAACCTATTTTTTTCTTAATTGCAATAGGGTCATCAAGAACTTCGGTACCATCTATTTTAACACTCCCGTCAGTATAAGAAAGATATCCTGTTATAATAGACATTGTTGTCGATTTTCCGGCACCGTTTGGTCCTAAAAAACCAACTATTTCGCCTTTTTTTATTGAAAAACTAATATTGTCAACGGCTTTTTTTGTTCCGTAACATTTGGTAAGATTATTAATTTCTATCATCATTTTTTTCCTCCGAAGTTGATTTAATATTAAGCTCTGTAAGCTGTTTATCATCAACGAAGTCGGGAGCATTAGTCATAATTTCAGATGCATTCTGAACTTTCGGGAAAGCTATTACATCTTTTATGGAATCGTTTCCGGATATGAGCATAACAAGTCTGTCCAGACCATAAGCCATACCTCCGTGAGGCGGTGTACCATACTTAAATGCTTCAAGAAGGAAACCGAATCTCTGCCATGCTTCTTCGGTAGTAAAGCCTAATTTTTCAAACATTTTCTCCTGAAGTTCACTGTTATAAATACGCAAACTTCCTCCACCTGCTTCACAACCATTTATAACGAGGTCAT
>JAZOOC010000066.1:0-7432 GCA_045654825.1 Clostridia bacterium
TTGCCTTTCTTATGTGGTTTGCCGTCGTAAGCATCGGAAAATCACCATTCAAGCCAACATTCTGAAGGATTTTAGGCAATTTGCCTACATAAACATCTGTTGTTCTGTCAAATGTTCCGGCCAAAACCTCGTCGACTTGAACAGAAAAATCCCTATCACTATACCGAATTTTATCTTTGTCCGTATTAAGTCTCTCGGAATACAAAACATCACTTCTGCCTTCATAATTCTTAACAAAGTCATCAACAACATCCTTTGCCACAGGAAGCTCTCTATGTCCGCCTTCATATGCATTCATAACAGCGTTTGCTTCATCCATGTTGAATTCAGGTTTAACAACGGTCTGCGGAGAGCCTACACCCTCATTGTCATACATCTTAAAGTCAATAAGGAGCTTCCAATAACCATCCTCCTTCATAAATTGCGGAAATTTAGGTACTCTGCCATCCTCTGCACACATCTTTAAGTATACATCCGCATTTTCCTTACCGCTCTTGGAGTAATCCCAATATTCTGAAGGTTGGAAGTTTATGATTTTTCTGTTCTTATCAAAGGCTTTTTCGTTCTGTGTGTCTGTGTAATCAGTATACCCGGTAAGCCCAAGTGCATCATACAAAGACTCTTTCCAAAACGATTTGTGATATGGAATAACATAGTCGATTCTCGGGTCTGCCAATGCGGCACGGATGTGTGCATCGTTCTTACCCACAAGAATTGTGCCTACATTTTTAGAATACTTATTTCTTAAACGGAATGCTTCTTTGGCAGGCATACCTTCCACATCATCGAAAATAAGGTTTCCGTTTGCATCCAAACCGCTATCCTTTGCAATAAGCGACAGATTGATTTTCATCCCGGTATTGCCGAACACATCCGCAAAGGCAGGCACTTTTGTATATGCTTGAGACATAAGACCAACCCTTGACATATCAAGCACAACCTGCATCATGTCAATAAGATGTGCCACCTCAAAATCAGAGAACGATTGAACACGAAGACCGCCTGCATCGTTTCTTGATTTAACAGCAGATTCGCTTTTAAAATGGTTAAGTATTTCTCCCTTATACTCTGCTCTTGTTTCAAGAAGCTTTGGTGTCGCTTGTCCACGTGACTTCATAAATGTAAGGTATGCGGCATATACATCGGGATGCTCTGTTTTTACCCTGTCAATATCTGTGGTGTTTAAATCGGCAAGCGTAGGTGTGTAGTTTTTATCGGCAACAAACCTTCTTTGTGTTTCCGCTTCCTGCAGAATTACCTCTTTGCCCTTGCTGTTGAATTTGGTAATAGGCTTCCCACTTTTTTGTGATGCCTTATACCTTTCAATAAACGCTTCTGTGATGGGACCGAGTTCTCTTCTTGTTGATTCTACATAACAAATACCGCAGGCAACTTCATACCCTCTTTCCATCATCATGGAACGAAGTGCCACAATGTCCTCGGAATTAAAAGCCTTGTTCGGCATTTTCTTTTGGATGGCATCAAATGTTCCCGTGAACAACAATCTTTTCGCACAAAGAGTAGACATATCAACTGTCCACTTGTACTCTTTATTGTGTTTGAGAACAGATGCATTTTCGTCAACATTTTGCTCATAATCAAGCCTTACTCTGTCATCCGCAATCATCCGTGCAATACCGTTTATGTTGTCCACATATCGTGCGGCATCCTTTTCCGATACACCAACAGCCTTAACAATAGCCTTGATTGCCGTCTCTCTGTCCTGAACATATTGGGATTCTGTCCATGTTCTTTCGCTGAACAATACTCCCGGAGCAACAGACTCGCTTTTTCCATCAATCTGAAGACCAACATCTTCAATCGCCTGTGTTTCTGATGCAGACAGTTTCTTTTCATTCTCAACCACCTTGTTGTTCTCAACCGCCTGCACAAGCATCTTATCCCATTGTGCCAAAAGCTTTTCAAATGCACCCTTGTATTCTCTTAACGCCTGTGCTTCTTTGGAATCCGACTTGTATCTTTTAAGCAAATCGTCAATCCAACGCATAATGTTGTCAACAACCTCTTTAACCTTTTCCTTAAAGCTCTTCCTTTCCGACTCGGTCATTTTGGCAATCATTTCTCTTGCCTTACTACTGTTTCCGAGCATATCTTCCATAGCTCTTGCAACAATTTCATCAACCGCTTCCGCCTCGGTATGTTCTTCACCGGGGCGGTTTTTCTTAAGTCTTGCAAGCTCTTCGTTTATAAGGTCATTTGCCGATTTTCCCGTAGTCTCTTTAAGAAACTTAAACACATCGTCCTTAATGGAAGTATACAAAGCATTCGCTTTATTCTTCATCCAATGGGTAACCTCATGCGACACGGTAGGAATAATCGAATCGTTAAGAGCCTGCGCATTAATACGCCCTGCATATACATCAATTTCAATGGTGTTGGTTTTAGGATTATAGCTTCCGTTTTCGCCCTTGTGTTTTCCGTCAACAACCTTGCTCTTAATAAGCTTAATGTTTACACCTGTTGCCTTCGAAAACAATTCCAAAAACTTAACCGCGCCTCGTTGCGTTGTAGTAAGCGTGTTCCAATTAACCTTGCTACCATCTGTGGTTTTGCTTGTTCTGTCAATAATCGAGTCATTAAACACACCTTTAACAGTAAGTGCCTTGCCTGCTTCTTCGGAACGGGCAACAAGTTCAGCATCCCTCGCACGCGCCTCGTTTATAACAGTTTGTTTGTAAATACCTTTTACTTGGTCTGTAGTAAGCACGCCCTTTTTTTCTGCAATCGCTTCAAAAGGCAATCCTGCCCTGGCTTGCTCCGCAACCAAATTATACGAAGCTTGGTATTCATCCGCACCTATATTCGGATTTTCGGCATAAACATCTTTAAAAGCCTTCGCCTCTGCCTCGGGCATTGTCTCCGCAATTTCTGCAACAGCAATTTTGTTTACATCTCTTTGCGCACTCTCTTCAGCACGAAACGCTTCACCATTCGCCCGTACAAGCTGTGAAAGTTCAGACTCGGTAAGCTTTTCTCCCTTTTCAATCTTTGCCTTAAATTCTGTTGCAAGCTGATAGCTTCGCGTTCCTTCCTCACTTTCAAGACCGCTCTCAATCAAGGCATCCACCGCTTCGGAATCGTTCACCAATTCTTTTACGCCTTTCTTTTCCATAATAGCTTGCGGACTCGGTTTGGTAATACTATCCAATCGCTCAAGTGTTTCCCCTGCTTTCGCCTTCTGTTCAGGCGTACTCTTTTTAGAAGAAAGTGTTTTCTGTGAATCATACACCGCAGAAGTATAAAGACTACCAAGCTGTGCATTTGTAACATTCTCCGTAGTAATACCCTTCTTCGCATATTTGGTATACGCCTCATACGCCGTATTCACATCAGGCATGGAAGTAATATCAAACACTTCTTGCGTTCCATCATTTTCCTTGATGGTAGAGCCTATTCTTCTGTTTCTTACAGATATCCCTACTGCACCGGGACCTACCATAGCACCTGTGGAGAAAACTGTGCCTGCGGCAACATCAGCATACCTTGACAAAACGCCAAAAGTGACTTCTTTCAAGGCATCTTTTTCACTCAAACCGCTTGAAACAAGACTTCTGAATTCTGTGTTCAATTGGCTTAAGTCCTGCGCTATCATATAATCCGCAATATCGTTGGTTGTTTCTGTAGCAAGTTCTCCGATAACCTCTGTTTTGATGTTTCCTACAAGATACTTCCATCCGCCTTTGCTCAACGCTTGTTTGCCAAACATAGATTCAAAGCCTTTAGTCTCAAAAAACCACTCTGCCGCACCTGCAACAGTACCAAGTCCCAAAGCTTCCTCGTCCGACAAACCTCTCTCTTTGGCAGAAAGTGCCGTATCAGCAAAAGACCCTGCCGACATTAAGTACGATGTGGCAACACCGCTCCCCATTCCTGCGCTGATTGCTCTTGTCGCAAGATTATCCGCAAGATTCATGCCATGTCGGTAAAAGAATTGTCCAACTTCACTATCGATATTACTTTCAACCGTGCTTCTTGTATTTTTTACGGCGTCTCTGTTTCTCCAAAGAGCATCGTCCGGGTCTATCTCGCCATTGTCCATTTTGTCTATAGCCATATAAACAGGTGCTAAAGCATTGTTGCCGACATTGCTCGCTACACTTAAAATCGAGCTACCAATCGGAGATTCCTCTGCATATTTTGCATCTTCCTGTCGAAGAAATTCTTTTCTTCTTTTCCGAAGCTCGGGACTTAAAAGGTCAACATATTCCTTTGCTTTTTCCGGTCCTTCCGTTGCCCACAAAGTGTTAAATATTTTTCGTTCCTCATCTGTAACATAAAAATATCTTGTTTCATCGTTTGTCTTACCCATATTACCATCTATGGTTGATTCGTAACTTTTTGCACTTTCATCACCATTAACTAAATTGTAAAGATGAGCATCTTCATCGCTCGCAACAGGGTAATTCCCGGTCAAAGCCGAATTATATGTAACATCCTTCTTCTTATACTCGCCAAGCTTACCGACATCATATTTCTTCTGTACATCCTTTGTTGTCTCTTTTACGGTTGCCTCGTTAAGCAAATCCTTCCACATGATGTTTTCGCCATCAGCCGTGGTATAAGCTAAACCGTTCTTGGCATTGGAAACATCTTTCTCAAGCTCCTCCATGCTTGAATACCCAATGCTCTTAAGGTAATCGTCTCGTTCCTTGGTTGCACTCGCTAACGATGCTTGAAACCTTGCGCCATCGGTAGCACTTCTTACATTCATGGCACTCGACCCGATTTTTTTCACGGCATCATCGTACTTTTTGGCGTTGTTGTACACCTTCTGAAGCTCTGTAGCCTTAACCGCACTACCTTCCATCTGCTTTTTAATTTCGTCAGAATTCATGCCGTCAAGCTTCTTCAGCGTAGCATTTTCAAGATTATACGCATCAGCACTAACAAATTTACCGTAGCTTTGCGTAATAGCTTCCCAATTTTCAAGCACATCCGTAAAGGATATAGTTATTTGAGGAAGCTTTCCGTCTGTGTCAAACAACTGACGATATTCGTTATACGCCGCCAAACGCTCCTGCATACTTCCTACAGTATTTTTGGCATTTTTCATGGTCTCCTGCGTTTGCCAACCGCTTGTAACATCATTAACCGTCTTGCTCGCTTTGGCTAAATCTTCAGCAAAAGTATCAAACCCAATTGTTTGCTCCAGGTCCTGTTTTGCAATTCGGAGTCCGTATGTAGTATGATGCCCCTCTCGTTTTTGATGATATCTTCTGTCTGTTTCAAACCCTGTTCTGTTGACATCATAATTACTTCCTAATGCCGCCTTCATGATTTGACTAAAGCTTCTTCCTGCCATATAACCCTCTCCTATTATTCTTTTTCATATATGTATTGTGCCAACGCGATAGCTTCATTTTCTGAAACTTTTTCGCCTTCTCTCCACTTTTCAAGCATTGCACTCGCATACTGTCCCCAATTATCGAAAAGCTTATCTTCGCCATTCACCATAAATTTATCTCCGTTTTTAGCGGCGCGCCATTTAAACTCTTCCGGTGTCATAATACTTGATATGAACGAATTCGCCCTGTCATTTGACAATATATCGTTCAGCTGTTTTTCACTAAACATACCACCGCCACCGGTGCCACCACCGCCACCGCCGTAGCCTCCGCCACCGCCGTAGCTTCTTCCGCCTACACTCAATGCATAGTAATTGTAGTCAAGAGTCTCCTGATTCCATTCATCCTCTTTAGCAAGCTTTTCGCGCTCGAAAGCAAGGTCTTCGCCATGATGTCTGTCATCTTGAGCAAGCTGTTCGTTAAATTGTCTTTTGTCTTCCGCAAAGGTTGTGTCAAACTGTCTGACATCTTCAGCAAAGTTCTTTTCATACTGACGGACATTTTCAGCAAAGTTCTGTTCATACTGACGAACATTTTCATCAAACTCGGTCTGTTTCCAGGCATCATTATTCTGAAACTGCACCATTTGCATAGCGTTATTAACATCCGCTTCCCACTTACTAAATTCACGCGAATACAAACTGTCCGCATAATCGGATGTTACATTGTAGTAATTCGTTGCATCACTCATAAGCTGTCCATGCTCGTTTATTTCAAGATTTGCCCTTGCAAACGCATCCGAAATCTTGTCTCTGTGCTGTGTATATGCCTCGTTGTACATCTGATTCCTGTGCTGATATGTAGCATCATACGCAGTAATATTTCTGTTGTACTCCTTGTCATCAAGGTCACTTACAATTCCAAACTGACGGTACATTTCGTCCCCTTCTGCCTGGTATGCATCCAACGCCATTTGGTAATACTGCGGAAGGTTGTCATACGCATCCTGAATAAACGAATTATATGCCTGGTTGCCTGCCGTTGTTGCATATGTACTACCATAACCGCCAGTGAGCGCAGAAGCCTGACCAATGGTATCCTGCATCGCTTGCTGACCGCTACCCATGGCAGAGGCAAGTGCCTGTTGGAACATCGGGTCTTTATCCACATCATAAGAGAATTTTTCTCTGTTCATGATTTTATCCAACATACCCTGCACCTGGTCAGAATACGATGTCTTACCGCTCTGTATTTTTTGAAGCTGTCCGCTTAACCACGCATCCGCCTCGGTAACCGCAGTAGGCATTTGAAACTCTTCATCCAATGTACTCCAAACACTATTGCTCACAATGCCGTTTGGACTCATTAAGTTTTCAACACCCTGCTTTGCCAAATCTCTTTCAGAATCCGCCTTACCTACATCCTTTGAAGAATGGAATTCGGAATTGGCTTTTCCCCATGTATTTGCATCCACACCCTTCGGCGGTTGATATTGGTTTGTTTTTGCTACATCAAGTCCTTCTGCATCAATTTTAGCATTTCGCTGATTTTCATACATGGCGGCACTCGCATAGTCTCCCTTTTTTACAGCTTCATTGATAAGTGCCTGATAATCCACATCGCCGTTATATATATAATTGTATGTTTTGGATGCATTAAGTCCCTCGGCATCAATTTTGGCGTTTCGTTGGCTCTCATACTTTGATGCACTACCATAATCGCCCGCCTTAACCGCATCATTAATAAGTGCTTGGTAGTCCACATCGCTGTCATAACCCTTTACAGTATCTTGTACAGGGATAAAAAAGCTATAGTTCTCCATCCAAGCACCCGGTGGTGTTAATTCTTCTACACTTGGTGCTTTTACTTCTTCGGCACTTTTACCAATGTTGTAGCTTGTTGTACCGCCAAGCGACACGGTATTGCCGTTTTCGTCCTTTATTGTGTTTTCATAAACTTTCCCTTTTTTGCTTCCGGCCATATTTAACCCTCCTTATGTATTAATATACTCTAAACATCCCGTGCTGAAATTCACACTAAACCTCACTCCGTCAATCTCTCTTTCCACCGCCGACTTAAAAAGCTCCGAATTTATAACATCAGAAACAGTAAGTGTGTTGTTTTTC
>JAZOOC010000067.1:0-1635 GCA_045654825.1 Clostridia bacterium
CAAACACCGATGCAACCTGTCTGAGTAACTGTGCAATTTGCAACATTTCTCTTTTCGATTTCATCCATAAGAGCTTTCATAACAGGTCTTGCACCTGCTGCAATACCACATGTTGCCATACCAACTACAACTCTGATAGCGGTATCATCTTCTTTTCTTAAATTGATTTTAGCTAATGTTTTATTTCTAATCTGTTCGAGTTCAGCTAAGCTTTTCATTTATACTGCACCTCCATAAATATTTTCAGTTTCACATCTGATGGAATCTTCTATCCAGTTTAGAACATCAGGTTCGTTAAGCGGAACTTCCGGCCCCAAAACCTGCCTGATGCTTTTGGTATCGAATTCAAATTCCGCGCCGCAATAGCTATGACGATAGATAAAGTCTATATCGGGGGCACCACCTATTATTATTGACATTGTGGATGCCATATCGCCAAGAGGCTGACGGTCGATGCTGTCGTATACAAAGCACACTTTTACAAGAGTACCCTTTCCGACTTCAGATTCGATACTGAAGCTGCCGCCTGTTAGTTCTGCGGCACTTTTAAAAAGAGATAGTCCAAGACCAACTTTTCTTGTGGTCCGGCTTGTGCGGAAGGGATTGGTGACATCACTCAAAAAATCTTTATCCATGCCGCAACCATTGTCTTTTATCATTATGGTTAAGAGATTTGACGCAATATCTTCTGCTACTTCTATTTCAATAAGATTAGCTTTTGCCTTTATTGAATTTTGAGCGATATCAAGAATATGCAAAGAAAGTTCAACCATAACAGACCTCTTTATTACATATATTTACTTAAAATATCATCAACATCATCAGCGGTGATTTTGCCATATACGTCGTCGTTAACTGTGAGTACGGGAGCAAGACCACAAGCACCGATACAACGTGTAGCTACTAAAGAGAATTTACCGTCGTCTGTGCACTGACCTATTTCAATGCCAAGTCTCTGTTTGAATTTTTCTATTATATCGCCTGAGCCTTTAACGTAGCATGCTGTACCAAGACAAACAGCAACATTGAACTGACCCTTGGGATAAATAGAGAACTGGGTATAGAATGTTACTACACCATAGATTTCTGCCATAGGAACATCGAGACCTTCAGAAATCTTTTTCTGAACTTCATAGGGAAGATATCCATAGATGGTCTGTGCCTCATGAAGTACGGGGATAAGCGCACCCTCAGTACCTTTGTACTTAGCGATGACTTCCTGCAGTTTTTCGCTCTGCTCAGCTGTGTCATTAAAAGCCGGAGCCTTAATTTCACTCATTTTGAAAACCTCCTTAATATTGATGATTGTTAATTATTTAACAGCATTTCAACTGTTTAATTATATCATAAAATCCTATTCTTCGCCATTGTTTTCAAATCAAAAAACAATTTTTGTAGATTTGCACAATTAAATGCTATATACAAGAGGATATCTTGTGCAATATATCCTCTATTTTGGAAGAATTACACTCTATATAGTTTTCTTTTTCCGATATATCCCAAAGGTAATGAGCATCGGAATTACAAAGAGTGTTGTATTTACCGCAAATTCCCATATCAATAAGATTTTGAGGTATGGGTTTCTTCTTTATTTCAACTGTTGAAAAATTTAGTTCCTGCGGAATTGAGCCAAGA
>JAZOOC010000068.1:0-5764 GCA_045654825.1 Clostridia bacterium
CTTCTCTTTCTTTTTCATTAAGTGCAAGTTCAGGAAGTTCGGGAAGGAATCCGTCTTCTTTATTAAGCATTAAATCCTGCGCTTCCTGTTCTTTTTCTGTGTATTTGAAATAAACAGAGCGTCTGTCCATTCTTGTATAAAGACCGGATACAAATAATCCGTATTTTTCTTCAAGATCTTTTATACTTGGAGTTTTACCTTCAAAACCTATATATTCAACATTACCATCAGCATCAAATCTGTATGTAACATCTTTAACGCCCATTGTCATAAGTTCTGCACCCGATGGACTGATTAAATAGTCGAGAAGTTTTAAAGAAATAAGTGAGTTTTTACCTTTTTTAACAACCATTCCCGGTTTAACCTGTTTTAAGGTTTCAACCTTCCCGCCGATTGGAGGAGCATATCTTAAATCGTAGTTGGGGTCTGTTGCTTTGCCTTCCTCTGTAAAATTATCAAGTCTGCCAATCCAGTCCCATGTTACAAAGGATTTGCCATAAATCATTTCAGAAGTCCATGCACTTTCAGTTTTGGTTAAAAACTCAGGATTAATAAGTCCTTCACTATAAAGAGTTTTCATAAAATCCATCAATTCTCTGAAGCCTTCTTCGTTAGGAGAGAATTTCCATTCGTGACTTGCTTCATCAAAATAAATTGTGAATGCATTTAATCCCCAGTTTAAACCAAATGTTGTTATCATAGTAGATTTTGTTTTACATGTAAACGGATATATATCGGGATAAAGCTTTTTAAGCTTTCTTAACACTTCAATAAATTCATCCTTGTTAGTCCACATTTCAATTCCGTGCTTATCGAAAATATCTTTTCGATAAAGCATACCGTGGTTAACATATCTTGAAGTATCAAATGTCGGGAATGAGTATATATCTCCATTATCGGCATAGAAATAATCAAGTGTGTTTTCAGTTCTGTATTTCTTGGGATTATCAAAGAAAATTTCTCTGAAATTCGGTAGCTCGTCTAAATGATCGTTAATAGGTTCAAATGCGCCCTGCATACCAAACTGATTAAGCTCGATAAGCGGAAAACCATTACCAAAAATATCAGGCATCTGATCTTTTGCAGCAATCAGAATACGAAGTTTCTGCTCAATGGATTCCTGAGGTATAGAGGTAACTTTAATATCGAGTCCGGTTCTTTTGCTAAGTTCTTTAACAATAACACTATCATTCAAGCTATAATTTTCGCTTATTGTGAGAATATTGATTGTCGTGTTTTGGTCGTCGATAGGTAATTTGAGTGAACCGTAATCTCCTATTACCTCGGGTGAAAGATCTACACCACCTGTAGATACCTCGCTTTGTTTGCCGCATCCGCTTGACAGCAACATTAAAGTTGCTAAAACCAAACAAAGCCATTTTTTACTTTTCATTTCAATCTCTCCTTTTTTAATTTTATTCCGCTTTATATTCAAAGACTCTGGTTTCAGACTCTTTGTCGCCATAAATAAATTTAACTGATATTTCATAATATTTGCCTTCTTTTGCATTAGTTAAATCATAATATGTTGCAGTTGAAGAAAGCTCATATTCCCCTACAGTAACAATATCTGAATTATTGGTGATTTTACATACTATCTTATCGGGATAATCATCCGGTGTATCCCATGAAAATCTTATAATTCCGTTATTGTAGCTGCCCGAAATGTTTTTGGGATATTCAGACTGGATTACATCATTTTTAACAACCAAAGGATAGTCTTTTAAAGACGGATAGGACCCTTCCACTGTTGTATATTTATCACCGATATACTGAATATAAATATCGGGATTTTTTAAATCAGCTTCAGTTAAGGGAATAGTATTTACCACACCGTCTGCTAAGTCATCTGTATGTGTATCTGAAAGATACGCACAATTGCTTACAGATATACTCGCATGATTGGGAGCAATATATAAATTGCTTAATACCGCTGTTGAATAACAGTTTGCAACAGTAACGGAAAAGCCGGAAGCAACACCGCAGATAATACCTGCTTTAGTTGTTGCATTTCCGGTGAGAACGCCGGTATTATAACATCCTGTTATAGTAACATTGCCATTACCACAATATCCGTTTATACCTGCAAGATAGTTTGTTGTTGCTATTATGTTTCCGGTGTTATATGAATTTGTTATACTACAATTCATATAACTTCTTCCTGTTATTCCGCCAACATAAGTACCGCCTGAAACTATACCAAGATTTGCACATTTATCAAGAGTTATCTTCAAAATTCCGACTATACCACCGGTTGAGCCAACACCGGAAATATTACCGACATTAATGAGGTTACTTACTTTTCCTGAGTAACCGCTCCAGGAGGGCATATTACCGAAAAATCCACCTGTATAGTCAGCTGTTGCAGTTATATTTGCTTCATTAATACAATTAGTAATTACAGAGTCAGCACCGAGAGAAGTTACACTTCCAGCAAGAGAACCAACACACCCTCCGCTTACGCTGATATTACCCGTTGTTCTGATATTTTTTATACAAACATTATCAGAGATTGTTGAAAAAAGTCCGAAAGGTGCACTTGCTGATGATGGTTTACCATATGTATCAAATTTGATTGATTTAAGGTTTTTGTCATCATCTCCGACTAATGAACCTGTAAAAGCAAAAGGTGTATAATCAGAGGGTAATTCGATAGATGCTTTTAAAACATACGCTTTATCAGGAGCATTTGCTATATTTAAAAAGTCCTCTGTTGTATATATTTCAAAGGGATTTTCTACAGTTCCGTTTCCACCGGCGCCTACATATTTAACCTCTATATCCGATACGGGAGAATTTTTATAAAGACCTTTATCTGCGCTTATACTTGTAACTGATACTGTCGCGGTTTCTGAACCTATAAGAGATAAATCAGGAATTCTTATTTCTCTTTTTGATGGATCATATGTATAGGAAGCAAAAGGGGTATCTCCTAAAAGGACAGATACATTATATCCCGATGCTCCTGTAATTTCCTGCCAGTCGATTATTGCGTGTTTTACTCCGCCGGCCTTACCTTCTCTTAAATAAAGTTCAGGCTTAGGAAGAGATGTGAATTCTTTTTTTGTTAAAATCTCTTCACTGTATGCAGAGGAAATAAAATCTTCTGTTCCGTCTGCCATAACAAATATCTTATACTCCATTTCTGCATCATCAGAACTTACAGCAAGTTCTTTAAATTTATCGCCTAAATATGCAGAAAACACATTATTGTCAAAAACATAAGTTTGTGTATCTGCAATACATTCAATTTTAACAGTATAAGATGATGCATTGGAAACTTCACCCCAATAGAGAGTTTCGCTTTCTTTATCATATCTTATTATATTTGGCGTTTTAAGGTTGTAATCAATCTGAGAATTATTGGAAGAGCCGCTGTTGAATCCTCCTCCTCCGCCTCCTCCACCGCCACCGCCGCCTGTGGGCTTGGGTTTGGGAGTTACAACTACAGGCACTGACGCATTATCCTGTAGCTTCTTATCATCTTCAGGCTTGATTGCAACCAAAAGAGCGTCTCCTTTTGCAATAACAGAGAATGCTTCACCTCTTGTTATATTTGCCGACGGTCTGAAGCTGCCATCAGGGTATCCTGAAAGTATTTTTATTGAAGATAAATAAGATACAGAGTTCAATGCCCAATCAGGAATATCTAAACTATCGGTAAACTCAACTTTTTCATCAGTATCTGAAAAATTCGCCACTCTTGAAAGTATTACAGATGCTTCAGCTCTTGTTATAGACCTGTCAGGAAAAGCATTTCCATTGTCTCCCAATAAATAGCCTGCTTTTTCAGCAATAAGAAATTCATCGTAATACCATGCAGTTTTATCAACATCCCTGAAAGTTTTTTCGGATTTTTCCGTAAAATTGAAATAGCGGTTGATAATTTTAACAAATTCTGCTCTCGTTATATCAGCATCAGGACGAAAATCGCCATTTTCATCCCCCGATATAATTTTCATATTGGCAAGCTTATTAATTGCTTCATCAGACCAATGGGCAGAAGCTCCGAAAACCAAAAATGTTGATATTAATATTGATGTTATTAATAATATTGATATTAATTTCTTCAACTTAATGTCTCCTTTAGTTAAAAACAAAAATCTGTTCAATATCATAGTCGTACTCTTTTAAAAGAATAATGCTACTCTTCTTAATGTCACGTTCTATTTTAATATCAGTTATGCTTCCTTCTCTTACTTTTACTTCTCCTGCTTTGTCTTCAATTAACACTACTTTTGTATCTGCTAAATTATAGTAATTCAATGTATATGTTAGTTGAGACGAAGGAGTTATGCCATCATATTTATCTGTTCCGATATAAGCTAAAAGAGTTGAGCCGGATACAGATTTCGGTCTTACAAGGTGAAGTTCTCTTGTTGATACATTGGTTGATATATTATCCATTCTCATATCGTAAGGAGAATTTCCTGTATTATACTCATTAGTTGTTCCTTTGGAATATAATGTCTTTCGGCCATCGGGGAACCCTAACAAACTATAGGCATTATTGATGTTGCTGCGTATAAGCGGTCTGTCTATATGAGTTATATTATCGCCTATCTTTTCTACTCTTATAATATCTCCCGGCTTCAACGCGGATACATCAAATCCGTAGGGATTATTTGAAGTTCCGAAAACAATATATGTATATGGCGCAAACAGTGTATCAGTATCAATAATTCCGCTTTCTGTTTCTTTTCCGTCTTTTGTATAATATAACTTAGTTACATTTTTCTTGTTAACACTGTCATAATATGTTGACTTTTTAAGAAAAACATATAACGGATTTGTTACTGCGAATGCTCCTTGTGCATAAATATCATTTCTCCCTCTTAATACAAGAAGAGATGCTACTCCGGTTTCAGGATCAATATCATAAGCCTGTGCATCATACAAATAATTAGCTGTAAGCTCGGAAGCTGAAAGGATTTTGTAATTTTCATCAATTATTTCGGCTTCACATAACTCTATACAATTAGGATCAAAGGTGTTATTTTTATATGCACTTTCCATACCGGTTCCATAATAATCAACTGCTTTATCAAGCCCATAGGTGTCGATATCCGGAACACTTATAATTACTGTATCGCTGTTTATGAAGAATCTTCCTTCAAAGCTCATTGTACGAGGTTTGAATTTAATAACTCTTGCAGTACGATAACCTGCTTTTAATGAATCTATTTTTTCAATTTGGTTATCTGTATATTCAATCGGCGACTGATCAAAATAGATGTTTGGTTCTTCATCGCCTGAAGTGTTTGTATTATTACCGTTTGAAGAAGATGAACTATCAGGATTCGGATTATCTGTATCTATAAAGTTAACGAGTCCGTCTTTATTTAAGGTATATATAATCGGTCTTGAATAAGCTTCACCTGTAGCTCTTCCCGCAACCACTGCACTATACTGAGCAGAGCCGGTGGTTTTAGTCTCTCCGTCTATAATACATTTAGGAGCTAAATCATAGATTTCTATTTTTCCGTCTTTAGTAAATATTTTCACCTTAAGAACATCATCTATTGTGTTCTTTTTCGCAGCTGATATAAGATAACCGTAATTTTGAGTAATTCCTCCGGACTTATTTATATATGCTATTTTTCCAAGAACATCGGTTGAAAAGCTTATCGAAGAATCATATTCAATTCTTTTGCTTAATGAAGAATCTGCAATCGAAGAAGATAGCTTATATGTTCCGTTAGCGCAAATTATGGAATCATTATCTTTTGATACAACGGTATCTGTTACCAGGTTATCTGATACG